>ONSV01000018.1 GCA_900320585.1 uncultured Prevotellaceae bacterium
CGGTTTTGCAAGGGTGTGCCGTCGCTGGCCGACTGTATGGAGAACATGACGCGCTTCACGGGCCGTATGGACCTTTTCGAGTTTGTGGCCAGAGCGTATGTGGCAGCCCGCGGACTGCCCCCTTCTGCCGTCGACCAGCTGATAGCGCAAAAACAGCATCACGACGCACGGTGGGTGCGCCGGAAACGGCTCACGGGATGGTTAAAAAAATGGTTTAAATAATGGTTTTGAATCCACCGAGCTCGGAGGATTCTGTTTTTATTCTATGGTTTCTTCTCCTTGGCTCTTGAGCAGGGCTTTTACATGCTCGTAGTCTTCCACGGTGTCGAGTTCGTAGGAGAGATAAGGGGTGGTGTCTACCACCTTGAAGGTATGGCCCTGCGGAATCAGGCGCTCGAAAGCCCGCTCATAGAAGATGTCGATGAGTCCCTCTTTTAGAATCATGGTGTCGAGCTCGCGGTAGAGCGCCTGGCTGTATGCAGGCGAGAATTTCTCGATGCCCACCGACTCGCCCACGGCGTCCTCGATACGGCAGGTCTTGCTGATCTCGGTGATATTCCCCTCGCCGTCGACCACGATCTTCATCTCTTCCTCTCCCAAAGGATGGCGGTTGAGCGCCAGTGCGCTTCCCTCCTGTTGCGCCACGGCCACGATGGCCTGTGGGTCGCAGTAGATGTCGCTGTCCATGAGCAGGAACTCCTCGTCGCGCACCACCTTTCCGGCCATCCACAGCGAGTAGATGTTGTTGTTGTTGGCGTAGTCGGTGTTGTCGAGGAAGATGATCTCCATCTGTGGATAGTGTGTCAGCAGGAAATCACGTATCATCTCGGCCTTGAAGCCCGTGACCACTACCAGGCGCTCCACACCCACCATGCGCATGGCATCGACGGTGCGCTCGAGCAGGTTGCGGTGTCCTAAGGGGAGCAGGCATTTGGGACGGTCGTTGGTGAGGGGGCGCAGGCGGCGGGCCATGCCGGCAGCCAGGATGACGCCTGTGGTGATGGGGTGCTGTAGGGTAGGATATTCGTTCATTTTCTCAGGATGGGTTGATAGGGAATGATGATGTGAGGCATCGGGAAGCGGCAGGTTATCGCTTCACGCGCCCGAATGTCTTGATGCTGGTGTATTTGCGCCAGAGATTGAGGCGGCGGTAGGGAGGCACGCCATGGCGGCGGATGTAGTCGCGTGCACCCTCGAGCATGCGGTGGGCCACCTGGCCGTCGAGGTAGGGGTCGTAGTTGTCGATTATCCACTGCCGGCGCTCCTTCATGGTGTCGTGCTCCACCACCTCGTCGTAGGCGCTGAGGAGCTCGTCGGGCGACTTGATGTCGCGCCAGTAGAACTCCTTTGAGGCTGCCCTGAGGGTGATGACGGGCTTGTTGAGCAGCAGGAACTCATAGATGGTCGATGAGGTGTCGGTGAGCATGGCATCGGCCATGAGCATGTATTTGGTCACCGAATGGTCGTCGACCCAAATGATGCCCTCCTGGCGTGCGGCCAGTTGACGGTAGGCCTCCACCCATTCGGGTTTGGTAAGTGGGTGCAGCTTGATGAGGGTGAGCACGTCGCGCTGCTGCGCGAGGTTGGCCAGGGCCTCCTCCATATAGGGCAGCGAGGTGAGGCTGGGCGAGAAAGTGGGAGCGTAGAGCAGGATACGGCTCCGTCCGCTCTCGCCGAGCAGTCGCTGGCGCTCGTCGTCGAAGGCATGGAGGTGGTTGAAAATCCAGTCTTGCCGTGGCCATCCTGTCTCGAGCACTTCGAAGTCGCCATATTTCTTGGCGAGTTGCTTGAAACGAGGTGTGAAGAACGGCCCTTGGGTGAAGTAGGTGTCGAAATAGCGGCGTATCACCCAATGGTCTTTCTTCTCTGCGGCGTAGCCATGGAACACCTCGATTTTCACCCCAGGCAGGTAGTAGGGAACGATGTTGCCCGGCACGAAGATGGCCTCGGGCGAGAAGTCGTAGACCTCTTGCATGACGGTGGTCCACCTCACTTTCCCATCGAGGGGAAATTGTGGTATCCGCTTCTGGTGCACGTACCACAGCACGTCGTTGCCACCCTCGCGTTCGGCCTCCTCGCCGATGGGCGAGAGGATATCGATGGCATACTTGTTCTCGCAGAATAATACGATTCTCATTTTTTACTCTGTTTTTGTGGAAGGGCAGGATAGCTGCCACCCACCCATTACAGTTTGTCGCCGAAGCAGAGGTCGCCGGCGTCGCCGAATCCCGGCACGATGTACTTGTGCTCGTTCATGCCCGGGTCGATGGTGGCGCACCATACGGTGGTCTTCTCCTCGGGGAAGGTCTTCTTGATGTGCGCGATGCCCTCGGGGGTGGCGATGACGCAGCACACATGGATGCGCTTGGGCGTGCCCTTCGAGAGGAAGGCCTTGTAGCCCAGTTCCATACTGCCACCAGTGGCGAGCATGGGGTCGGCGATGATGAGGGTCTTCTCGTCGATGCTGGGGGTGGCCAGGTATTCCACATGGATGCCCACCTTGTGGTGCTCCTCGTCGGTGTACTCGCGGTAGGCACTCACGAAAGCGTTCCCGGCATGGTCGAAGATGTTGAGGAACCCGGCGTGGAAGGGCAGTCCGGCACGGAAGATGGTGGCGAGCACCAGTTTGTCGACAGGCACGTTCACCTTGGCGATGCCCAGTGGTGTGGCGATGTTGCGCTGTTCGTAGTCGAGGGTTTTCGAGATTTCATAGGCCATCATCTCGCCGACGCGTGTCACGTTGTTGCGGAAGAGCAGTCGGTTCTTCTGGTAGTCCTTGTCGCGGATCTCGGCCAAATACTGGTTGACGATGGTGTTTTGTTCGCTGAGGTTGATGATTTTCATTATAGTATGAGTTAAAGGGTTTCGCGTGGGATGACCTTCTTGCCCACCATCACGAAGCGGCGGTCGAACTCCTCATGGGTTCGTTTCCAGCGGTTGTGGCTCCAGAGGTAGAAGCGTGGCTCGCGGCGGATGGTCTGCTCGAGCATCTGGAAGAACTGCCGGATGATGGCGTTCTCCTCCATCTCGTTGGGGGTGGTGGTGATGAGCTTGAATTCGACGATGTAGTGGCCCCGACAGGGGCGCTGCATTTCGACGTAGAACACGGCGTTGTTCATTTTCCGCATGAGTGTCTCGCCGTTGGTGAACACGGGCGTGTCGTGATTGAGGAAAGGCAGCCACAGGTGGATGTTGTTCCATTTGGGTGTCTGGTCGGAAATGTATCCGAAGAGCGACATACGACCCTCGCGGCGGTAGTTGATGAGATAGCGCAGCACGTCTTTCTTGGGTATGCACACCCCGCCCAGGTGTTGCCGCAGGTCGATGAAGAGCTGGTCGAACATCTTGTTGTAGAGCGGGTGGTAGATGAGTCCCATCACGGCCTCTGGATAGCGCTTGAAAGCCAGTCCGGTGGTGGAGAGGTACTCCCAGTTGCAGTAGTGCCCGAGGATGGCGGCGCAGGTCTGTCCGCGGTCGAAACATTCCTCCATTTGCTCCACGCCCCTGAACTCCACGTGTTCGAGCAAGCGCTTGGGCGAGATGGAGAGCAGTTTGATGGTCTCCACGAAGTAGTCGCAGAGGAAGTGGTAGAACCCACGCTCGATGCTCCTCAGCTCGTGCTGGTCTTTCTCCGGGAACGAGGTCTCGAGGTTGTGCCGCACCACCTGCTTGCGGTATCCCACGAGCCTGTAGACGAGCATGTAGAAGATGTCGGAGAAGACATAGAGCACCCTGAAGGGCAGCAGCGAGATGACGTAGAACAGCGCGTGGACGATGGGGTAGATGATTCTCATGAGGCTTGCATGTCGTGAAGTTTCTTGTAGTATCCGTTGGCGGCGATGAGGCTCTCGTGGGTGCCGCGCTCCACGATGCGCCCCTCGTGGAGCACGCAAATCTCGGTGGCGTTGCGGATGGTGGAGAGGCGGTGGGCGATGGCCACGGTGGTGCGCGTCTTCATCAGTCGCTCGAGCGCGTCTTGTACCAGTCGCTCGCTCTCGGTGTCGAGGGCCGAGGTGGCCTCGTCGAGGATGAGGATGGGCGGGTTCTTCAGGATGGCCCTGGCGATGCTCACACGCTGGCGCTGACCACCCGAGAGTCGTCCGCCGCGGTCGCCCACGAAGGTGTCGTAGCCATTCTCCGAGGCCATGATGAACTCGTGAGCGTTGGCAATCTTGGCTGCCTCCTCCACCTGTTCGCGGGTGGCCTCGGGCACACCGAAGGCGATGTTATTGAAGAAGCTGTCGTTGAAGAGAATTGACTCCTGATTGACGTTGCCGATGAGCTGCCTGAGGTCGTGCACGCCCAGGTCGCGCACGTTGATGCCATCGATGAGCACCTCGCCCTCCTGCACGTCGTAGTAGCGCGGTATGAGGTCGACGAGTGTCGACTTCCCGCTTCCGCTCTGTCCGACGAGGGCGATGGTCTGTCCTTTGGGTATGGTGAGGCAGATGTCGCGGAGCACCCACTGCTCACCGTATTTGAACGACACGTGGCGGAACTCTATCTCGTGGTTGAATCCATGGATGG
Organism: uncultured Prevotellaceae bacterium; assembly: GCA_900320585.1. Taxonomy (GTDB): domain Bacteria; phylum Bacteroidota; class Bacteroidia; order Bacteroidales; family Bacteroidaceae; genus Prevotella. The sequence continues at coordinate 4,528 of ONSV01000018.1, forward strand.
GACGGGGGGTTTCGGGGTCCTTGATGTCGATCTCTGCCAGCAGAATCTTGTCGACGCGCTCCATCGAGGCGAGTCCCTTGGGGATGTTGTATCCTGCCTTGGAGAATTCCTTCAGCGGGTTGATGATGCTGTAGAGCATCACGAGGTAGTAGATGAAGATGGGACCCGAGAGGGTCTGGTTGTTGAGCACGAGCACGCCGCCGAACCACAGCACGATGACAATCATCACCGTACCGAGGAATTCGCTCATGGGGTGCGCCATCGACTGCCGGATATTGACGCGCATGATGTCGTTGCGGTAGGCCGTGTTCACCTTGTCGAACCGGTTGTTCATCTTCTCCTCGGCGCAGAAGGCCTTGATGATGCGCAGTCCGCCGAGCGTCTCCTCCACCTGGCTCATCGTGTCGCTCCAGAGCGCCTGCGCCTTGATGGATTTCTTCTTGAGCTTGCGCCCCACGAAGCCCATGAACCAGCCCATGATGGGTACGATGACAAGGGTGAAGAGGGTGAGTTGCCATGAGATGAAGAGCAGGATGCCGAAATATCCGATGATGAGGATAGGATTCTTGAAGAGCATGTCGAGGCTCGACATGATGGAGTTCTCTATCTCCTGCACATCACCGCTCATGCGTGCGATGATGTCGCCCTTGCGCTCCTCGGAGAAGAATCCCAGCGACTGCGAGGTGATTTTGTGGTAGAGCTGGTTGCGGATGTCGCGTACCACACCGGTGCGGATGGGGATGATGGTGGCCGAGGAGAGGAAGTAGGCACCGGTCTTGAGGAAGGTCATCACCGCGAGGAAGAGTCCGATGACGAGCAGGGTGGTGGTGGGTCCGAACTGTGCGATGAGCTGGTTGACGTAGTAGTTCATGTTGTTCATGAGCACCTCCTGGATGTGGCCCCAGTCCCATTCCATGAGCGAGGTGGCCGTCTTGGCGTCGCCCGTCTGGAAGAGGATCTGCAAGATGGGGATGAGCGCGGCGAAGGAGAAGATGTTGAGCACCACGGAGAGGATGTTGAACAACACCGACAACACCAGGTATTTCTTATAGGGAGGTATGAACCGCCTCAGTACTTGTAGGAATTCACGCATAGGGTAGGATGATGCAGGTTATAGGGTGGCATGTCCCAGCAGGGTGGCGCTGGTGGCACTGGTGATGGTCACGGGCACGGTCTCGCCGATGTGGTGTGTGCCGCGGTCGAAGACCACGGCCTTGTTTTGCTCGTTGCGCCCCATGAGCTGGTCGCGTGAGCGCTTGCTGAATCCCTCGACGAGCACGTCGAAGGTCTTCCCCACATCGCGGCGGTTGGCCTCGGCCGAGAGTTCGGTCTGCAGGGCGATGAGCTGGTTGAGGCGGCGAATCTTCTCCTCCTCGGGCACATCATCGGGCAGGTGCTTCGAGGCGTAGGTTCCAGGCCGCTCGCTGTATTTGAACATGAAGGCCGAGTCGTAGCCCACCTCGCGCATGAGTGAGAGCGAGAGCTCATGGTCGGCCTCGGTCTCGCTGTGGTAGCCCACGAAGATGTCGGTGGAGAGCCCACAGTCGGGGATGATGCGGCGGATGGCCTCCACGCGCGAGAGATACCACTCGCGGGTGTACTTGCGGTTCATCAGTCGCAGGATGCGGTCGCTGCCGCTCTGTACGGGCAGGTGGATGTGCCGGCACACGTTGGGGATGTCGGCGATGACGTGGAGTGTCTCGTCGCTCATGTCCTTGGGGTGCGAGGTGGTGAAGCGCACGCGCATGGTGGGCACCTTCTCGGCCACCATGCGGAGGAGCAGGGGGAAGGTGATGTCGCGCCCGCTCTCGGTGGAGTGGTAGGAGTTGACATTCTGTCCGAGCAGCGTCACCTCCTTGTATCCGCGTGCCTGCAGGTCGGCCACCTCGCGCAGGATGCTCTCCACGTCGCGTGAGCGCTCGCGCCCTCGCGTATAGGGCACGATGCAGTAGTGGCAGAAGTTGTTGCAGCCGCGCATGATGCTCACGAAACCGCCTATGTGGTTGCCGGCGATGCGCTGCGGCACGACGTCGCGGTAGGTCTCGGTGGTGGAGAGCTCGATGTTGATGGCTTTCAGGCCCAGTTCGGCCTGCGCCGTGAGGTCGGGCAGGTTGAGGTAGGCATCGGGTCCGGCCACGATGTCGGCATGGTGGTTGTTGATGAGGTCGTCTCTCACCCGCTCGGCCATACAGCCGAGCACGCCGAGGATGCGGTGGCGTGAGCGCAGGTTTTCGGCATGCAAGGTGTCGAGGCGTCGGTAAATCTTGTTCTCGGCGTTCTCACGCACCGAGCAGGTGTTCAGAAAAACGGCATCGGCCTCCTCGGCCTTGTCGGTCACCTCATATCCGGCCATCTGCATCACCGAGGCCACCACTTCGCTGTCGGCCACGTTCATCTGGCATCCGTAGGTTTCGATATATAGTTTTTTCATCTTTTTCTGGTTTTGTTTTGGGTGGACATCTTCTTCGACACCATGAGCAGCACGACCCAGCAGAGTAGGCCGCTCAGCAGTCCGGCCAGGGCATCGATGGCATAGTGGGCGAAGATATAGACCGTGGAGAAGAAGAGCAGCGTGGCGAAGGGGAGCATGACCCAGAAGAGAATCCTCTGCCTGAAGTGCCACGCACAGAGCATGATGACCGTGGTGACGCTCACATGACTGCTGGGGAAGGCCGCCACGGGGCGCTCTCCGGCTTGGTGGGCATGCTCTACCAGACCATAGAACAGACCTTCTTGGTAGCCGGGGCACGCCATCCTTATCTGGTGATGGTTGAAATAGTCGTGCAGGTTGGGAAACACGCCCTCGGCTATCTTGTCGGTGCCCACGGCCTCGTAGTAGAACTGTGGTCCGGCCACAGGCACGAGCACGAAGATGACATAATGGATGAAGAAGGTGCCGATGAGGATGAACACCACCCGCTCGAAATTATTGGGCTGTGCGAAGAAGATGGCGAGGCATAGGAGTGCCATGAGAGGGTAGTAGCTCCAGTAGCCCAGGCACATCAGTTCGCTGAAAATGGCATTGCTGCAGTATTTGGAGAAGAGCAGTGCCGGTTGGCAGCCAAACACCGCCTGCTCCCAAGAGGCGAAGAGATGGTCGAGATTGGGGAAGGTGCGGTTGAGCTCGAAGAGGTCGGGATACCACCAGCTGAGGAGTGCCATCTGCACCACGGCCCTAGTCATGCGCGTGAAGCGGCATGGGATCATGCGGTAGACCGCCCACATGGCGATGGTGATGGCCAGCACCTTCATCCGTCCCCACACCATGCCATCGGCATGGGGCAGGCGGTCGTGCATCACGAGCACGAAGCAGAGGGTGACGATGAGATAGGCCATCACCACCCATTCGAAGGCCATCAGACCCTTCTTGGGCTTCTTCTCCAGTTTGAAGCAGTCAGTGAGCCATTTCATCATAGCCATCCATTCTCCTTATACCATCTCACGGTGTGGCGCACGCCTTTCTCCAGCTTCACCTGGGGCTGGTAGCCGAGTTGTGTGATGGCGGGTTGTATGTCGCAGCGCCAGTTGCGCTGCCGCATGATATGGTACTTGTCGTTGTTGAGTGCGGTCACCTTGCCCGTGAGCCTGCCCCAGTACTCTCCGAGGAAGGTGATGGCACGGAGCACGAAAAGGGGTGCCTTGACGCGCACCCACCAGGGGTTGCCCATCTCGCGGCGCAGGTAGTCGCTGAAGGTCCGTGAGAGGTATACCTCGCCATCGCTGAGGAAATATTTCGCCCCAGTGACACCATGGTCGAGGGCGAGGAAGACGGCCTGCACCACGTCGCTGACATAGACGAAGGTGAGGTCTTGACGCTGGTAGCCCACAGCGAAGTCGACATGCTGCTTGATGCTCTTCGCCATCATATAGTAGTCGCGCTCACGTGGCCCATAGACACCCGTGGGGCGCAGCACTACGAAAGGAAGTTCCTTGCCCTGTGCGCCGAGCTGGTCGAGATATTGCTCGGCGGCCAGTTTGCTCCGTCCGTAGGCTGTATTGGGCTGTGGCGTGTCGGTGTCGCGGATTTCCTCATAGGGCTGTTGGTCGCGCACGGGACCGTAAATGCTGAGCGAACTGAGATAGACGAAGCGCCGCAGGGGCTGGTGAGTGGCAAGCAATGCCTCGACAAGGTTTTTCGTGCCTTGGGTGTTCACCTTGTAGAAGTCGTCGGCATGGAGGCATTTCGTCACGCCGGCGGCATGCACCACATAGTCGAAGGCATGGCCACCCAACTGCTCCTGTAGGCGTGAGGCATCCGAGAGGGTGAGCTCGATGAAGTGGATGCGGCTATCGGTAAGGAATGCGCGCGAAGAGCTTTTCCTCACGGCGGCCCACACCTCCATTCCCTTGGCGAGGGCTTCCTCTACGATAAAACTGCCAATGAATCCGCTGGCACCGGTTATTAATATACGTTCCATGTTGTCGACTTGTGGCAGGACATGCCTACAGATATTGCCTACAAAAGTACATCAAAAAAACGAAATGGCCAAAATTGCCACACTCATTTCGTATGGGCATGACGCAAAAGCAAAATATTTGCGACTTCGTCGCGAATATAGGAGGTGGCTCCATATAATAAAATTGTTCAGGGGGCTTGAGCAAGCTTTCGGCTAAATGGCGGGCGGAGCCCGCATAAACAATCGCAACTTTGTTGCGTAAGGAATCTCCCCGCGACCCTTTGATGGGTCGCGGATACCTTAATGTCCGAGCGACCGAATAGGGAGCGGTTGAGCCCCCTCCCGATGTCGCCAATTCGTTACTCAACAATGAAAACAAAATACTTCGTCTTTTGTTTTGCATTGTCTTCGGCTTTCACTAATTTGCCGCTGCGCGGCGAATATAGGATGCGGCTCGGAAATGAAAATAAAAAATTCTTTTTTATTTTGCATTTCTCTCACCTTTCACTATATTTGCAATAAAATGTGAAATACTATGGGAAAAGGAAAAAAAGGCGGCAAACGCATGAACAAGAAGCAAGTGACAGAGGCACTCGTCAACTTCTTCCAGACACAACCAGCAGAGGAATACAACTTCAAGCAGATATTCAGGGCTTTGCATCTCGACACTCATCCTCTGAGGATGCTCGCCATCGAAGTGATGGAGGAGCTGGCTTGGGATGACTTCCTAAGCAAGACTTCGGCCACCTCCTACCGGCTCAATACCAAGGGGCAGGTGCAGGAAGGCATCTTCCGGCGTAAGGCCAATGGCAAGAACAGTTTTGTGCCCGATGACGGTGGCAAGCCTGTGTTCGTGGCCGAGCGCAACTCGATGTTCGCTCTCGACGGCGACCGTGTGCGCGTGACCTTCAACGCCCGTCGCGCCAACCACATCAAAGAGGCCGTGGTGACCGAGATTCTCTCGCACGCCCGCGACACCTTCGTGGGCAAGCTTCAGGTGGAGCGCGACTATGCTTTCCTCATCACCGAGAGCAACATCTTCGTGCACGACATCATGATACCGAAGAAGAAACTCAAGGGTGGCGTGACCGGCGAGAAAGCGGTGGTGAAAATCACACAGTGGCCCAGCCGTGAATCAAAGAACATCGTAGGCGAGGTGGTGGACGTGCTGGGAAAGACCGGCGACAACAACGTGGAGATGCATGCCATCCTCGCACAGTACGGCCTGCCCTATAAATATCCACGCAATGTGGAACTGGCCGCCGAGAAGATACCCCTGGACATCAAGCCAGAGGAACTGAAAGGCCGCGAGGACTTCCGCGACGTGTGCACCTTCACCATCGACCCCAAGGATGCCAAGGACTACGACGATGCCCTCTCGGTAAGGCAGTTGGAGAAAGGCCTGTGGGAGGTGGGTGTGCATATCGCCGACGTGTCGCACTACGTCACCGAGGGCTCGGTCATCGACAAGGAGGCACAGAAACGTGCCACGAGCGTCTACCTCGTCGACCGCACCATCCCCATGCTTCCCGAGCGGCTCTGCAACCACATCTGCTCGCTCAGGCCCGATGAGGACAAGTTGTGCTACAGCGTGGTGTTCGATATGGACGACAATGCCCAGGTGAAGCGCTGGCGCCTGGTGCACACCGTGATACGCAGCAACCGTCGATTCGCCTATGAGGAGGTGCAGCAGATACTGGAGGACAACGGCGTGGTGGACGGTACCGGGCAACCTGCTCCCAAGGCACCCAAGGGAGGCTACAAGGGCGAGCTGGCCGACGAGCTCATCACCCTCGACCGTCTGGCCAAGCGTCTGCGCGAGGACCGCTTCAAGGGTGGTGCCGTGAAGTTTGAGCGCGAGGAGCTCCACTTCGACATCGACGAGAAGGGCAAGCCCGTGAGGTGCTATTTCAAGACCTCGAAGGATGCCAACAAGCTTATCGAGGAATTCATGCTGCTGGCCAACCGGACGGTGGCCGAGAGCATCGGTAACGTGCCCAAGGGCGTGAAGGCGAAGACCTTGCCCTACCGTGTGCACGACGCTCCTGACCCCACCAAACTCGAGAACCTGCGCGAGGTCATCACGAAATTTGGCTACAAGCTGAAGACTGCCGGCACACGCAGTGCCATCTCGAAGAGCCTCAACAAGCTGATGAGCGACAGTCTGGGCAAGCGCGAGCAGAACCTCATACAGACAGTGGCGCTCCGTGCGATGATGAAAGCCAAATACAGTACCTACAACATCGGTCACTATGGCCTGGCCTTCGACTACTATACCCACTTCACCAGTCCTATCCGCCGCTATCCCGACACGATGGTGCACCGTCTGCTCACCCGCTACCAGGAAGGAGGGCGCAGCGCCAACCGCAAATACTACGAGGAACTGTGCGAGCACTCGAGCGATATGGAGCAGACAGCTGCCAATGCCGAGCGCGACTCCATCAAATACAAGATGGTGGAGTTCATGGCCGACAAGATAGGCAATGTGTACGAGGCCCATATCAGTGGCATCCAGTCGTATGGCATCTACTGCGAGATTGACGAGAACCACTGTGAGGGCATGGTGCCGATGCACGACTTAGACGACGACTATTACGAGTTTGATGAGCGCAACTACTGTCTTGTGGGCAGGCGCCATCACCACAAATACCAGTTGGGCGACCCCATCACCATCAAGGTGGCAAGGGCCAATGTCGAGAAGCGCCAACTCGACTTCACCATCGCCGACTAAGCCGTAGGCATAGCCAATACGAAACACTTCATAGTCCTTGGCCCTCTCCCATGTTTGGGGGAGGGCTATCGACTATCGAAAAAAAAGGAATCAAGAAAAAAATGTCAATACGATACACACGCAACGAGGAGCACCTGAACACATGGTCGCACGCAGCCGGCATCGTGCTGGGTGTGGTGGTGGGTGTGCTGTTTCTCGTGATGTGCGCTGGCCGTGGGTATGGTTGGGCACGCGTGGGTGTCATCCTCTACTTGGTGGGTATGCTGGGCTCCTACATCACGTCTACGGTGTATCATGCCCTGCCACGGCGCAGCAAGTGGAAGGAGCGGATGCGGCGGTGGGACCATGCCGCCATCTACTGGCATATCGCCGGGTCGTATTCGCCCATCACTCTCGTGGCCCTGCGCGAGGATGGTTTCTGGGGATGGGGACTCTTCATCTTCGTCTGGACATGTGCGCTGGTGGGCACTATCGTGAGCTTCATCCACCTCAAGGAGCACAGCAACCTGGAAACTATTTCGTTTATAGGCATGGGCTTGAGTGTGCTCGTGGCCTTCAAGCCCCTCATCGACAACGTGCCGGTGGAGGCCGTGATATGGATTGTGGCCGAGGGCGTATGCTATATCACGGGTGCCGCCTTCTACAGTCTCAACAAGCGGCGCTATATGCACAGCGTGTTCCATTTCTTTGTTTTGGCGGGTTCGGTGTGCCACATCATCGCGGTGTGGGACATGCTCAAAGCCGCCATCTGACCTGCAGTTGCAGGTCGATCTTCGACGAGCGGTCGATTTGCTGGTAACCACTCGAGATGTGGTCGCGGTCGAAGTAGTCGGCCGTGGATATGCGTGCGATGACCATCAGGTTGCCCAGGTCGGCCCTTGCGGTGAGCGCATACTTGATGCCCTCGCCATAGAGCGACGAGAACGAATAGCCGTAGAGCGTGCCCTGCTCATAGGCATAGACGCTGCTCTCGCTGTCGTCGGTATGGAAATAGCCGATGCTGGCGGTAGCCTTCAGCCAGCGGTAGGCTACGCTTACCTGCTCGGCAGCCATCCACCCGAAACTTTTCTCCTCCTGGTCGGTGAACGACAGTTCGCCTTGCGTGGTCCATCTCCATGCTCCCCGCCCCAGCGTCACCCATAGTCGTCCGCGGTGTGTGTTCACGTTCGTCAGTGCGGTCTTTTCGGCATTGTCTTGCTCGCGCGTCTTGAAACGATAGCGGGCCGAGATGGAGAGGCGGTCGGTGGTATATTGCGCCTGCACCATGTTGTCGAAAGCGTGCGACGACACCTGTGCCTGGTAGGTAGGTGCCACGAAGTAGGCATAGTCGGTGTAGGCCTGCAAGGTGAGGCGGCGGGTGGGGGTCCATCTCACGCCAAGGTATCCGCCATTCTCGTTCTGCACCCTTCTCCCTTCGGCAAAACTCTTGGCGTGCATGGCATAGTATTTCTTGCCGTAAAAACGGTAAAGGGCCAGAAGGGTGACCTTCGACGAGGGGGTGAGGGTCACGGTGTTGATGGTGGCCACCGAATGGCAGCTGCCGGTGGCCGTCTCGCCACGGACGCTGAACCAATGGCAGATGTAGCCGTAGTCGATGCCCGCATTCCAGAAGTCGTTGCCGGCGGGATAGTATACGCGGTAGCGCTGACGGGTATCGGGTGCGAGCTCCTTGCTGTAGGAGGTATAGGTGCCGGTGGCGCCAAGGGTGAACCCATTGTGGTGCCAGCTGATATTGGCTCCCGCCATCGTCTCCGACTCGTTGTCTTTCTTGGCCATCTCGGCCGCCGTGCGGTGGTAGCCATTGTCGACGATGTTGCTGATAGAGGAAGAGTCGCCACTTAAAGTGGCATCCACCTTACGGTAGGAAGCGAAGGCACTGAGGTCGAGGCCGCGGCCCAGGGTGACGGTGGCACCGGCCCCCTGCAGGTAGTTGGCGGCATAGCGCGACGAGTGGGCACGAAGGCCATAAGTGCGGTTGCCCAGGGCCGTAAGGGTAGCCATCTTGCCCAGGCTCATATCGTTGTTCATCACCAGTCCCATGCCCCAGGACGAACGAAAGCGGCCTACGACAAGCGACTTCAGGCGTCCGAAGTGGTGGGCCTCGGCATAGAACGAGTAATAGTCGTAGCCCAGACGGTTTTTCTCGGCGAAGAAAGGCTCTCCGGCATCCTGCGCCCCCAGGATACCGAACGCCAGGCGGTCGCTGTATTGGAACCGGTATCTCACATCGTGGCGGTAGGGACTGCCCAGATAGCCCTCCTTGTCGCCCTTCCGCTCATACATGGGTATGGAGGCCGAGGCCATGAAGGAGTGGTGCCCATAATGCAGCATGCGGCCCAGACTGGTGGGGCGGCGCGGCACCTCGTCGCAGCGCACGAAATAGGTAAGCAGGCAGCGGGTGGTGTAGTCGATGGAGGGAATCATGGCCAGTTCGCCTAACGATTTCATCGCGCCATACTGGTAGAGGTATACATGGATGTCCTCCACCTGCTGGGGGTTGAGAAAAGGCAACTGAAGCAGTTGCTCACGAGTGGCGGTATTGATGTTCAGCGGTTCCTGCTCCATGTCGCAGAGCGCCTCGTATTGGTCTTCCCAGTCGGCGGCACTGAGGTCTTCGGTGGTCGACAGGTCTACGAGCAGGCTCTCCCAGGGGCGTATGGCGAGGGTGTCGCGCTGTGCCAGGGAGGGCATGGCGGCTATCATCATGAGAAGGATAGAGAACAGGCGCATAGTAGATATGGTTGACAATGTCTTCGGCAAAAATAGTGTTTTTTTACGAAACATGAAAAAGCACCGAAAGATTATGCCCCTGGATGCTCACCGAAATCTTAAAATATGTGGTTTTTTATTGAAGATGGGCGATATTTCCGAAAAAATGCGTAAGTTTGCCGCCGTATGCAGACTGTGAGACGTTACATCGGGCTATGGGCCATGCTGTGGTTTTGTACGGCAGTGGCTATAGGCCAGGTAGAGGAAGGTGTGCCTGGGGCCGATGACCCCGCGTTCGTGCCCACCGTGAAATTGGCCAAGGCGTTGGTCGATGGCGACAGCGTGCTCTTCCTTGAGATGAACAACGTGTATGTGTATCCGGTGGTGGAGTTGAAGAGCGAGAAGCAGCGGCAGGCTTACAACCGATTGGTAGCCAACGTGAAGAAGGTGCTGCCCATCGCCAAGGAAGCCAACCTGATTATCCGCGAGACGTATGAGACGCTACAGACCATTCCCGACAAGAAGTCGCGCGATGAGCACATGAAGAAAGTGGAGGATGAGATTTACCAACGCTACAAGCCCCAGATGAAGAAACTCACCTACTCGCAGGGCAAACTGCTCATCAAGTTGGTGAACCGTGAGTGTAACTCATCGTCGTACGACATCGTGAAAGCTTTCATGGGACCTATCCGCGCAGGCTTCTGGCAGGCGTTTGCCTGGACTTTCGGTGCCAGTTTGAAGAAGAAATACAAACCCGACAGCACCGACCGCCTCACCGAGCGTGTGGTGCTTATGGTAGAGGCCGGACAGCTGTAGGTGTACTATTTTTTTAGGAGTTCAGGAGTTACAGAAGTTCAGAAGTTCAGAAGTTCAGGAGTTCAGACATTACCCCAGTAAACAGCCATTTACAGGAATTCACATTATAAATTTTGGTTGAAAAGAACGGAGTCGTTCTCGCCGAGCATGTGGAAGAACTCGCGCGCGGCTCTTTTCACGTAGGCATTCTTCAGTTGGTGGATGCAGCCATGCATTTGCTTTTCGGGCGTATCGATGTCGGTAATGGGGATGGCTTTCAGACCAGGTTCTGCCACTACCGTGCTTTCGCTGAGCAAGGTGACATAGTTTGACTTCCGTATCAGTCTGAACATCAGGTATACCGTGTTCATCTCGACCTTGATACGGAAGTTGTATTCCGTCTGCGCGATGGCACGCTCGAAGGCACTGCGGGCCTGAGTGCCCTTCTTTGTTAGGGCCAGGTCATATTTCTGAAGCTCTTCGAAGGTAATGGAGGTGCGATTGGCCAATGCGTGGCGGTCGTTGACGATGGCTGCCAGACGGTGATGGAACAGCACCTGGCTGTCGATCCTGGGATTGGGTGTGGTGGGCTTGAAGGCAAGCACGAAGTCAAGCTCATGGTTCTCAAGGCGCGCAATCAGGTCGGCCATTGTCGATTGGGTGACGTTCATCTTGACATGGGGATGCTCTCTTAGGAAAGCAGTGACGGTCTCCGCTATGATGCTGGCGAAGGAGAAGGTGACCCCGATGTTCAGTTCTCCACCCGTCAGGTTCTTCAATTCCTCAAGCCTTTGCAAGCAGTTGTCGGCCGAATGGAGTGTCTCTTTGGCAAGAGGCAGCAATTCCTGACCTGCCTCGGTGAGTATCACCTCATGGCTGTTTCTCTGAAACAAGGGTTGTTGCAGCTCATTCTCCAGTTGCAGAATCTGATGCGAAAGGGTGCTCTGGCTGATGAACAGTTCTTTGGAAGCTGTTGAGAAGTTGAGCGTCTCAGCAAGCTTGACGAAATATTTCAATTGTCTTAGTTCCATATCAGATGCAAAGTAACTGCTTTTCCTTGGAAATACAAAATATCTATTGAAGATTTTGTTCGCAACCCTATGTGGCTATCGATATTTTCGATAGCAGCATTTCGTTTTTCTTGAGGTGAAGGATGCTCAACTATTCATAACCATTGCTTGATTTTGACTTGAAACAGATGTAATTTTGCATCATCAAAACGAACATTACAAACTTTAAAAGAATAGAAAGATGAATACAACAGCAATAATCACAATCGTGGCAATGAGTTTGGTAAGTTACCTTTTCTGTGTTTGGATGACTCGTCACGACAATCTGGAAGTGAAATAAACAGCATCCTTTTGCCCAGCGACATCCATTCATGCCGCATATATACAATAAGAGCATTACTCCTTGAGGGAGTAGTGCTCTTCATTTTATCCACACTCCCAGACGCTGGGAATGTGGATTTTTTTGTCTGGAGTATAGAACGTCTTATTCCGTGAACAATACTTGGATGACTGTCTGGCCAACGGCCTTCAGCGTGTTGCTGTCGATATGGTCCATATCGTCGCTCACGGTATGCCAGGTGGGGCCGAAGGAACTCTCCTGGCTGTCGGGGTAATAGGGGATGATGTCGACAGTGGGAATGCCCGCCTTCTCGTTGACGGGAAGATGGTCGTCGGTGATGGCCCCACCTAAAGACCGTGGGAAATACTGGCTGTAGCCGGCGGCATGAGCGGCGTTCCACACTTTTTCGACGATGGCAGGAGCATATTTCTTCGACATGCGCTCTTGGTAGAACTCAGCCCCTTGTCCACCCACCATGTCGAGCAGGATGCCGAAAATGGTGGTATAAGGCTTCGTGCCATAGTTGACGGCCCAGTATTGAGCACCCAAGGCCCATGAGTTCTCGTCGGAGCGGTCGCTCCACAAGGGCACTCCCCAGTCCTCGGCATCGAAGCATACGAAGTCGACACCCAGGTCGAGCGAGTCGGCCATCTGCAGCTGCCGGGCCACTTCTATCATCACCGCCACGCCACTGGCTCCGTCGTTGGCCGCCATCACCGGCTTGCGCCAGTTGGTGCTGTCGGGGTCGTTGTCGGCCCAGGGCCGGCTGTCCCAGTGGGCGCAGAGCAAGATGTGCCTGGGTTTGTCGGCTTGGTAGTGGGCGATGATGTTGGTGGCGCGCAGCGGTGTGCCATCGAAGCCATGGAGGGTGGTCTTCTGTGTCTCCACCTCGCAGCCATACTGCTTGAATTTCTCGATGATCCATGCCTCACACTGGTCGTGGGCGTCGCTGTTCATCGTGCGCGGCCCGAATGCGCACTGGCCATAGCAGAAAGCCAGTGCCGAGTCGGCATCGAACTGCGGTCCCTTGGGGTCGACGGTGATGGGTTCGAGGATTTCTTTCTTGCCATGATTGCAAGATGCCGCTCCTAAGAGGATGAAGAGCACCGCGGCCAGGGTGCAGCTGATGAGATATCGCTTGGTCATTTTATAACAATCGTAATGGATGAGGGGGTAGATTTATTTGGCCATGGCCTGTACCTGTGCCATGACGCGCAGCCAGTTGCCACCCCAGATTTTCTGGATGTCGCGCTCACTGTATTTGTTCTTCAGCAGCGCCAAGGTGAAGTTGATGATCTCTGACGAGTCGGCAAGGCCTATCACGCCGCCGTCGCCATCGAAGTCGGTGCCCAGGCCCACATGGTCGATGCCCATGATGCGCACGGCGTGGTTGAGGTGCTCGATGGCATCGCGGATGGTAGCATCGCCCTCCTTGCGCAGGAATCCCCCATAGAGGGTGATATGCGCCACACCGCCTTTCTTGGCCAGTGCGCGGAGCTGGTCGTCGGAGAGGTTGCGGGGCACGTCGCAGAGCGCCTTGCACGAGCTGTGGCTGCACACGATGGGCGCCTTGCTGATCTCCATCGCGTCGTAGAAGCTCTGCTCGCTGGCGTGACTCAGGTCTACCATGATGCCCTCGCGGTTCATCTCGCGTATCACCTTCTCGCCGAACTTGCTCACGCCGTGGTTGGTGTCGCAGCCCTTGGCACTGTCGCAGATGTCGTTGTCGCCGTTATGGCACAGGGTGATGTACACCACCCCCCGCTGGGCGAAATGCTTGATGTTGGCCACATCGTGGTTGAGCGCGATGCCATTCTCGATGCCAAACATGATCGACTTGCGGTTCTTGCGCTTGTCCTCGAAGAGGTCGGCAGGGGTGCGGGCAATGCTGATATACTTGCGGTTGCTGCGCACGATGGCCTCTATCTTGTCGAAGATGAAGTCGGCATACTCCATGGGAGTGTTGACGTCGAAATGCACCTTCGACGAGAAACTCTCGCCCATCTTGGGCTGTGGCAGGTAGGCGGCCATGATGACGGCATCCTGCCGACCGTCGGTCATCTTGTGCAGGTCGACGAGGATTCGCGGGTCGCGCTGGTCGAACTTGACATCCTGATGGAAGAACATCGGGGTGTCGACATGGGTGTCGAGCGTGAGGATACGGTCGTGCAACCGCTTGGCGAGATGGAAGTTGCCAGCTTGTGCCACAAGCCACTCGAAGAGCTGGAGCCCCTCGGCCTCCATGCACTCGGGATGCCACTGCACACCGAGAATGGGCTTGAACTCACAACTCTCGATGGCCTCTATCACGCCATCGGGCGACTTGGCGGTCACCTTGAACCGCTTGCCGGGGTCGGCCACAGCTTGGTGGTGGAAAGAGTTGACATAGAGCTTGTCGCTCTTGTAGATGCGGTAGAGCATGGAGTCTTGTTCCACGGTCACGGAGTGGGTGGGCAGATTGCGGTCGCTGTCCTGCGAGTGCTTGATGTAGACGGGTTTGGAGGGTGCCGTCTCCTGTGTTTTTTTCGATTTCTTCTTGTCGGTGGCATCATCGGTAGCCGCTGTCTCCTGCAGGGCCACGTCGATGTCTTGCATCACCTTTCCGCCAAGGGCGATGGCCAGCGTCTGTATGCCGCGGCAGATGCCGAGGATGGGAATCTGCCGGTTGTAGGCCAGTTGTGTGATGAGCAGTTCGGGCAGGTCGCGGGCGGCATTGATATGGTGGAGTTGCGGCAGAGGCTCCTCGCCGGCCCAGAGGGGGTTGAAGTCGGCACCGCCGGTGAGCAGCAGGGCATCGATGCCTGCGAGGGTGCTCACGATGATGTCTTTGTCGGCCACGGGTGGGATGAGCACAGGTGTGCCACCTGCGTCTACCACCTGCTGGTAGTAGGCTTTGGCCAAGGTGGCCTCGCCGTTCCAGAAATTGGATGTGATACCGATGATGGGTTTGCGTTTGCCCTCGGGAAACGCGGCGTAGATATTGTTGAGATGTGCGTTAAGGTCGAAAGAGGTCATGGTGTCGTGGAGTTATTCGTCAGTTTTCACGGGAATCTCGCGCTTGATGCTCTGCTCAAGCGAGATGAGCGTCTCGGTGGCCACCACGCCGGGGATGCTCTGGAGCTGGCTGTTGAGCAGTTCCATGAGTTGCTCGTTGTCGCGTGCGTAGAGTTTCACGAGCATGGTGTATGGACCGGTGGTGAAGTGGCACTCCACAATCTCGGGTATATGGATGAGGCGCTCGCATACGGTCTTGTACATGCTTCCGCGCTCGAGGGTGATGCCCACATAGGTGCAGGTGGAATAGCCCAGGCTCTTGGGGTTGATGTCGAAGCCACTGCCGGTGATGACGCCATTCTCGATGAGGTGTTGCACACGCTGGTGGATGGCAGCCCTCGACACATTGCACTCCGCAGCCACATCCTTGAATGGGATGCGGGCGTTTTTAGAGAGAATGCCGAGGATTTTCTTGTCCAGATTGTCGATTTTGTCTATTGCCATATCGATTTTTGTTTTTAGTGTTTGGTTTTTCTTGCCTCAGGTTGACATATTGAAAGCAAATTTAGGCAATTCCTATGGATTGGGCAACTTTTTCCGCATTATTTTCTGAATATTGTCTGTTATGACTGACATTTTACCGCGTTTTGCTTACGGAAAAGGGAGATTCGTTGAGAAAATTTGCCCATGACGAAGAGTGACGCTATCTTTGCATCATGAAATTCACTCAGCGGAGCATAGTTTCAAATGTTTTAAGATTAGTTTTGGTTAATAGGTTTATTTTTAGGTTAAAAAAGATTCTTTTCAGGTGGTGGTATGTGAATACCGTCACCTTTTTTCTTGTTCTTTTGTCTTTTTCTTCAACCTATGGCTCAAGGTGCTCAATGCAGGCCCTTACCTCGTCGAGCGAGTGGGCGAAGGTGATGAGGCGGTGGTAGTCGCCACGCATCAGCCCTTGCTGTTGCAGGTGGTCGAGCATCGACTCGAGGGGCTGCCAGAAATGGGCCATGTCGTAGACCACCACCTGCTTGGCATGACAGCCCAGGGTGGCTTGCGCCGCCATGGAGAACACCTCGTCGAGGGTGCCGATGCCGCCAGGCAGGGCCAGGGCAACGTCGCTATGCGTGAGCATCAGTTGCTTACGCTCGTCGAGGGTATCACAGCCGATGAGCGTGTCGATGTATCTCGAGGCATGGCCGCCTTTCTCCAGTATCGAGGGCACTACGCCCACCACCTGTCCGCCGTTCTCGTGCACTGCCCGTGCCACACACTCCATCAGTCCCATGTCGCAGCCCCCATACACCAGGGTGTGCCCGTTGAGGCCCATCCATCGCCCGAGTGCTGCCGTCTGCTCGAAGAAGACGGGGTTGATATGCTGGTTGGCAGAACAGAAAACACTGATACGCATGGTTATCTCCTTCCTCCCATAAGGATATAAGTGATGAAAGGCAGGCGGGTGCGCATGAGCCAGTAGAAGAGCAGGCCAAGGAACACCATGACGGCCACTGCGAGCACGTAGTAGAGCAATGCCAGCCATGCGCTATGTGGTGTGAGGGCACTGATTTGGAGCAGCCAGATGATGAATCCGAGCACCATGTAGTGGTAGGAGAAGATGAAGAAGCTGCCGTTGGCGAGCGTCATGTTCACATACCAGGAGCCGGCACGCACCATGACCGTGGTGAACGAGATGACGAAGATGAGTCCCACCACATACTCCAGCCGGTAGATGAACTCGCAGGGAATGAGTTGCTCGATGCCGATGACTATGGCCAGCACGATGAATGAAGGCAGGGCATAGGGCAGCATGGCCACGATAAACTCTTTTTTCTTGATACCGAAATAAGCCCCATAGGCGAAGAAGAGCCACCCGTCGGGGTTGATGGCTGTGAGGTGCGGGCAGTATCCCAAGCCGAAAATGATGGCGAGGAACAGCAGGTAGCGCACCAGTGGCCTGCGCCCGGAGAGGATGATGAACCACTTCACGGCGAAGTAGATGAGTGGCGAGCATACCATGGTGACCATGAGGTCGCGCACGAACCAGAACTGCACGGCTATGGGCGCGGTGATGCTGTTGCCACCAGCGATGAGCGAGATGTCCCAGAACGATTTCAACCCGTCGGTGAAGGTAAGGTTGTCGTAGGGGATGCCGAGGATGGGAATCTTGCCGGCGAAGAGGCCGATGATGATGACGAGGAGCAGATAGAGCAGGTTCCAGAGCACGAACGGAACGAGCAGCGACTGGAACCTGTGGATGAGTTTCTTCACATAGATGTCGGAAGAGAACTGTCCGGTCTTGAAGAACAGGTATCCGGCGATGAAGAAGGATATCGGGAAGACGATGGGTGCTATCCGCTGCGAGAAGATATTGATGAAATGGCTGGCAAAAGGCAATGAAGCCCACTCCTCGCCCAAGGTGGTGAAGTTGCAATGCAGGAACAACAGCAGCACCAGGAGCGGGAAGCGCATGAAGGCGATGACTTTGGATTGCAAGTCGGTGGGCTTCATCTGAAATCCTGTTCAGTTTCTTATTTGCGGTCGGCGATAAGACGTTCGGCCATAGCCTGTCCCAGGGCCTCGCATTGCGAGCGGGTGTCGGCATTCATGGCCTGCTTCATCTCAACGGGAGTGCCTACGGCCTCGAAGTGCAGGGCGGTGTCGTTCCACTCCTGTATCTTGGCCACAGCCTTGCTGGCCCATCCGAAACTGCCAAACCATCCGATGAGGTGGTTCTTGATGTCTTTGTGGGCCACCTCGGAGAGGAGCACGTCCATCTCGTGGTAGAGACTGGTGTTGTAGGTGGGGGCACCCACGATAAGGGCCTTGTAGCGGAAGATGTCGCGAAGGATATAGGAGTGGTGGGTCTTCGACACGTTGTAGATGACGATATTCTTGATGCCGGCCCTGCTGGCAGCCTTGGCGATGACCTCGGCCATTCGCTCGGTGTTGCCGTACATCGTGCCGTAGCAGATGACGATGCCCTCCTCGGTCTCGTAGCGGCTCATGCGGTCGTAGAGGTCGATCACACGCTGGATGTTGTCGTGCCACACGGGTCCGTGGGTGGAGCAGATATAATCGAGCTTGACACCGGCCAGCTTCTTCAGCGCATTCTGAACGGGCGTGCCGTATTTGCCTACGATATTGGAGTAGTAGCGCACCATCTCGAGCCAGAAGGTGTCGCAGCAGATGTCGCTGTCGATGACACCGCCGTTGAGGGCGCCGAAGCATCCGAAGGCGTCGCCGGCGAAGAGCACGTTCGAGGTGGTGTCGAGGGTGACCATGGTCTCGGGCCAGTGCACCATCGGGGTGAGCACGAACTGCAACTGGTGCTTGCCCAGCGAGAGGGTGTCGCCGTTCTTCACCTCCAGCTCGTTCTCGCTGATGCCATAGAAGCCGCTGAGCATGCCAAAGGTCTTCTTGTTGCCAATCACCTGGATTTCAGGATAGTACTTGCGGATGAGCGCGATGGAGCCACTATGGTCGGGCTCCATGTGGTTGACGACGAGGTAGTCGATGGGCCTGTCGGCGATGACCTCCTGGATGTTCTCGATGAACTGGGTGAAGAAGTCGACCTCGACGGTGTCGATAAGGCACACTTTCTCATCGACGATGAGGTAGGAGTTGTAGGAAACACCATTGGGCAGAGGCCACAGTCCCTCGAAGAGGTTCTTGTTGCGGTCGTTCACGCCAACGTAATAGATATTGTCGGTAATGGTTGTCATAGGTATGAGTTTGTTTGTCTTGATTATGTTGATGTGTAGAATATGTTTACCATTCGAGGTAGGTGTCTTTCTCACCTTTGGCGTCCTCGGCCATCTGGATGCCGAAGTCGATGGATATGGAGTTGTTGATGCTCTGGCAGCAGTTGGCAGAGAACAGTTGGGCCCAGTGGATGATCTTGTCCCAGATGCGGGCGGGAAGTCCGCGCTCGAGCGCCTCGCGGGTGATGCCATAGCGCATCAGTCCGTAGACGAAGCCGGCATTGAAATTGTCGCCGGCGCCGATGGTGCTCACCGTAGTGGTCTGGATGATGGGGTAGCTCTTCTTGATGCCGCGGGTGGCGCGCAGCTCCACGTTCTTCGTGCCGTTGGTGCAGATGAAGTTCTTGCAGTAGAACGACACCTCGGCATTGTAGATCTTGTCGGGGTCTTCCTTGTTGTAGAGTACGCGGAAGTCGTCGACGCTGCCACGCACGAAGTCGGCATACTCGAGGTTCTCGAGCAGGTTGGGGGTGACCTTCATCACTTCGTTCTTGTGCGAGGGACGGAAATTGACATCGTAGTAGAGGATGGCGCCATGGCTGCGGGCATGGTCGAGAAAGCCAAGCACCTGTGGGCGTATCACGGGATTGACGGCATAGTAGGAGCCAAACATCACGATGTCGTCGGGGTTGACCTCAGGATAGATGAAGTCGAGCTGGTCGTGGCCATGGTCTTTGTAGAAGAGGTATTCGGCATCATTGTTCTCGTCGAGGAAGGCCAGCGAGATGGGCGACTTGCTCTCGGGGTAGACATAGATGTCTTTGGAGTCGACATGGTTGTCGTTGAGAAACTTGATGATGTTCTTTCCCACACGGTCGTTGCCCGCCTCACTGATGAACGAGGCATTGATGCCCGACCGTCCGAGCGAGATGATGCCATTGAACACGGAGCCGCCAGGCACGGCTCCTATGGGCTGCTCGTTCTTGAAGATGATGTCGAGCACGGTTTCTCCGATTCCTATAACTTTGCGCATGATTTCCAATTTAGATTGAGACTGCAAATTTAGCCAAAAATCCCGAATATACGCCTTGATGGTAGATTTATTTCCCATTTTATTTTGTATTGCGCGCCACAAGCAGTAATTTCGCGGCATGAACTACAATACCTATACTTTGGCCAATGGACTCCGGGTGATTCACCGTCATGATGCCTCGCCCGTGGTGTTCTGCGGCTATGGCGTGAATGTGGGTTCGCGCGACGAGGCACCCGACGAGGAGGGTCTTGCCCATTTCTGCGAGCATGTCACCTTCAAGGGAACTGCCCGCCGGCGGGCATGGCATGTGCTCAACTCGCTGGAACGGGTGGGCGGCGACCTCAACGCCTTCACCAACAAGGAAGACACGGTTTATTATGCCGCCATCCTGCGCGAGCATCTGCCCAGGGCCGTCGACCTGCTCAGCGATATCGTCTTCCATAGCGTCTATCCCCAGGCCGAGATAGAGAAAGAGGCAGAGGTGATAGCCGATGAGATAGAGAGCTACAACGACTCGCCGGCCGAGTTGATATACGATGAGTTCGAGAACGTCGTATTCAAAGGCCATCCCCTGGGGCACAACATCCTGGGGCAGACCCATCGGCTGAGGACTTTCGGCACCGCCGACGCCCTGCGCTTCACCCGTAGGTTTTACGTGCCTCAGAACATGGTGTTTTTCGCCTATGGCGATATCCGCTTCGACCGGCTCGTGCGGTTGCTCGAGAAGGCCACTTCCGACTTTCCCGCTGCCGCCCCGCAGATTCCCGACCTCGAGATGGAGGCCGCCAGCTTGCCTCCTCTCGTGGGACAACAGATAGAGATGGACCGAAGCACCCACCAGGCGCATGTGATGCTGGGAAACAGGGCCTATGGCATACACAGCGACAGGCGCATGGCGCTCTATCTGCTCAACAACATCCTCGGTGGTCCGGGAATGAACGCCCGGCTCAACCTGTCGCTCCGCGAGCGGCGCGGCCTGGTGTACACTGTGGAAAGTTCGATGGTGAGTTACAGCGACACGGGAGCATGGTGTGTGTATTTTGGTTGCGACCACCATCATGTGGCGCGCTGCCTGCGGCTGGTGAGGAACGAGCTCGACCATCTGGCCACCAAGCGACTCACGCCCACCCAGCTCTCAGCCGCCAAGCGGCAGCTGAAAGGACAGATTGGTGTGGCCTGTGATGCCCGTGAGGGCTTTGCCCTGAGTTTCGGGAAGAGTTTCCTGCACTATGGGTGGGAGCGCGATGTGGAGCGCCTATACCGGAACATCGACAGCGTGACAGCCGACGAGATACTGATGGTGGCGCAGGAGGTGTTCGACCAAGAACATCTCACCACATTGATTTTCAAGTAATTGCACGAATGAAGTTTCGCATTCGCTCAACTTCTAGGAGTTCAGAAGTTACAGAAGTTCAGGAGTTCAGACAATACCACGGCTAACAGTCATTGAGCCTAACGAGGTGAATTCGGACTATTTTCTGAACTTCTGTAACTCATACACTTCTGAACTCCTTTTAATATGGAAATCCCCCGCTCATCAGTGGTGAGCGGGGGATTTTTTATTTTAGGATGTTGGCTGTTACAATGACCAAAGTCACGGTGTGCCAGAGCCAACGTATCGTTTCTCTTATTGTTTCAAGATGATGTCGATGAGCATGGTTACGTCAAGAACATTGATCTTGGTGTCGCCATTCAAGTCGGCAGCCTGATGGTCGTACTGTGGCATTTTGTAGGGAGCTGTCATGTCATCCTGCAGGACGATGTCGATGAGTGCGGTCACGTCGAGCACGTTCACCTTGCCATCTTTGTTCAAATCGCCAATGACCTTCACCTTGAGCGGAGTCTTGAAGCCAATCTCACAAAGATAACTGCAATTGGTGCCCACTTCTACCTTGTAGGTCTTCGTCGCGTCGAGCTCATCGGTGGTGGCCAGGACGAAGGTGCCCGAGGTGGCCGAGTTGGAGAAACTCTGCGTGGCAGTCGATGAAGCTTTCACTGAGCCATCGGCATTGATCTCACATTCGTATATCTTCATTGTGGCAGGATAGGTGCTTTGGGTTTGGGATTGTCCGGTGCCCAAAAGCTTGACGGCTGTGGTATTGGTCACACAGAAGGTGATGGTCTCTTGTGTGTAATTTCTCCTCGCATTATATCCCATAACCCGGGCACTACCATCACCACTCGATTTGGTGAAATAATTGCTGCTGCCTTTGAGCACATCGTTGGCATTCCATGTCGTACCGGCATACTTATTGTAATTGCTCTTCACATTAGTGTCAATCCACTTTTGTGGGTGGCTGTCGTAGTAGCATCCCACCCATGCGCCATAGACGGGCATGGTGACCCAGGCGTAATGCTCGTCGGTGTTCTCCGTGTATGCATACAGCTTGTTCACGTATTTGGTGTTCCATCCTGCATCGTCGATGGTGGCATATTTGGCCATGTTGAGGTAAAGGTCGGTGGCCGTGCCGCCATCCGAAGCGGTGGCGCTGAGAGCAATGGTCACCTGCTCGGCACCCTCGCTCGAGAGCACGATGCTTCCGGTGTAGGAATTGTCCTCAGAGGCCGAGAACGTGACGGTGATGTCGGCACCCTCGTTGACATCAGCTGCCAAAAGGGTGGCGGGACTGACGGTGAAGACGCCATTGGCATTGGTGAGGGTCACGTTCACTTCCTTGGCGAGGAAGCGGCCCGACACATGGATAGTCTGTGTGCTGGTCTGGTTGATTCCACAGTTGCCGAAGTCGACTTCGGTCTTGTCGGCAATAATGGTGGGTGTGGCAGCCTGGGCCGTTCCGGTGAGGCTTACCACCACATTCTCGGCATCTTGGGCGGAGAGGGTGATGGTGGCAGAGGTCTGTCCGGCAACCGAGGGCGACCACGTTACGGTGATGTCGACACCTTGAGCGGCCTCTGCCGCGGTGATGGAGGTCTTGTCGATGCTGAACGAGCGACTGGGATCGTTGAGCGTGGCGGTGATCTTGCCCTCCAGGTGGAGACCCTTCACGTTCAGTTTCTGGGTGTACGACTTGGTGGCATAGCCATCGAAGGCGAGGCTGGTTGGCGTGGCATTGATGGTGGGCTGGCTCGAGGCACCGAGGATATACTTGATGCCGGCGAGGGCATCGATCTTGCCATGGCCGAAGTGTGAGGCGTTGGGACCGGAGGTGGTGTAGTAGTCGTTGATGGCAGTCTCGCGCATCACCTCCTTGATATCGTTCACGGTCATCTCCTTGCCTACTTCCTTGGCAGCCTGCAGCCATAGTGCCACGATGCCAGCTGCTACAGGAGTAGCCATTGAGGTGCCCTGCATGGCCGCGTAGGGAGAGGAGGTGCTGTTGACCACCAGGTCGTAGTTGAAGTTACTGCCATAGTAGCTGTTACTATTGACCGACGTGGTGTGGTTGTGATTCACACCCGCCACGAGCCGTGCCCCAGGAGCCGTGATCCATGGATACTGCCTGCCGTCGGGGCTGGCTGCCGCAGTGGCATAGCTCGAGAAGGGAGCGATGTCGCCCATGGTAAACTCGTCGGAATAGTTGTATGTGGTGCCTTTATAGTTGGTCACCTTGTTCTTCGTCACGTAGGCACCGATAGAGATGACGTTGGGCGACATGGCCTCGTCGCTCACGCTCATGTCGTTATCACCAGCTTTCCAATCGTAGTTTGTTGTGGTGAGGTAGTTGGTAAAATAGCTGCATGAGCCGCCCCATACGTCGATGGTGGCACTGCCACTGGCGGGATAGAACTCCACTGCCAGGGTATAATTGCTCAAATAATAGGTCGCACCGTTTCTCGTGGTAGTGGAAGTGCTTCGTGATGTCAGCCCATCGGTGTAGAGCATGACCTGGGTTTTGTTGGAACTGACGTAATCTTTGAAAGCATATAGTGTACCACTAAAATAGGAACTTAGTCCCGATACGGTAGAACTTTTGTCAGGGTCGACAGTGATTGTGGTCAAGAGTTTGCCAGTATTGACGTTGAGCACATGGATTTTGCAGGTGATGCTGCTCACATTGGCCGACCTGCACCAAGCGTTGGCGATAATACCAGCGTAGTAACAACCGGCATCGGTATCGATATAGTAGTTACACCTGAGAATGGAGCACAGGGGACTGTTGCTGCTGGCCGTGCCCGAGAGGTGATATCCACCGCCTTCACCGTCTTTGGAATTGTCGGCATCGTTGGATGCGGCAAACAGGCAGATGTGGTTGGGATGGCTGTCACCAAAATACTTGGCAGTGACATCGGCAAAATCGCCCGTACCATCGTGAGGACCATATTGTGACCCCCAGCTGTTGCTCACCACTACGGGTAGGTTGTTCAGGTCGGCATAGGCGATGATTTTATCGAAGGCATTGCTCAGATAGGTGTCTTCCAGTCCGTTGACTCCCGCCAGGTAGAGGTTGGCGCCAGGAGCCATACCACCATAAGTGGCATTGGCATGGTCGTCGGTCACCGTGACCGTGGTGCCACTCACCTTGACACTCGAACCGCCGGCAGTCGTACTGGTATGGGTGCCATGGTCTTCTGTCTTGTCGTCGGTGGAAGGAAAACCGGAAGAGTATTCTTTCTCAATGGAACCATTATAGACGTATGCGCTCTTGATGCGGCTATTGCCATTCTTGTCTTTGAAGGCAATGTGGTTGAAGTCGATGCCAGTGTCGATGACGCCCAGCAGCACACCGGTGCCGTCGTAGCCTTTCGACAGGCCTGCGGCCCTGGCGTCGTCGGAGTAGGTGAGCAGGTCGTCGACATTGGTGCTGGTGCGGGCGGCGTCAGTATAGTGGCGCATCAGTGACGCTACGTTGATGCGTGACACATTGGAGATGGCCGCCACCTCCTCGATTTTCTCGACGGGGACGAGGGCGGTGACGAGTCCGTTGATGAATTTGGTCTGAATAACCACACCAAGGGCTTCCAGTTCGGCTATGTCATTGCTGTCTTGCAACCGCAGGAAGGAGGAGATATACACCTTGCCATCGATGGTGTCGGGGGTGGCGATGAGCCGGGTGGGCTTTGGACCGTTCTTGTCTAAAGTGAGATTACCGAGCGGTCCCTTCGATGTTGTGCTTGGGTTGAGGTCGATTTTTCCGTTGAGTTCGTTGAGGAACATCTGTGTAGTGATCGACAGTTTTCTGTCGACATCCGATTGTGAGAATCCCACCAACGTGAATGTGGTGAGAACAAAGGTCAATAGCAGTTTTTTCATTTATAAGAGATAGTTATTAGTCGAAGTGAAATAGGTTCCTGACCTTGAATGGTAAGTGTCAAATGCAAGTTTACAGTTGTCAGTCTTGCCGAAAAATGTATTCGGCATTAGTGCGCAAAGGTAAGGAAAAATTAAAAAAAAGTGACTGAATGTTCGATTTTTCTTTCAAAAAGCAGTTGAATGATAAGGAAAAACCACTGTAAAACGATGAAATAGTGTGAAAAATGGATGCTTTAGAGAAAGAAAATGCTCTCGTTGCCACAATTCATGAGCAGGTCGAGGATGCTCAGGTTGGGCACGAACCCGTTCTCCTGCTCGAACACCTGATAGTAGCGCTGTGGGTGAAAATCGGGGTCGGGTAGTGGATGCTTGGGGCGGATGGTGTCGCGGAAGTCGTGGATGTGCCGGTTGGCACACTCTTCGGCAGTGAGGAAATGGGTGGTGGGTTGCAGGTGGGGCGTGATGTCGAGCAACTGGCACATCAGGGCACAGATTTCGTCGTTGAAGTCGGTGAGGAAGGTCCACCGTCGCTCGAAGAAGGGTGCGAGGTCGTCGGCATAGAACTCGAAGAACGGCGACTCGCCGTAGGCGCTGCGTATGGCGTTCCAGTGCAGGTGCCGCCAGTTGCCGTGGTCGCTGATACGGGTATCCCGGGTGAGCAGGCTGTTGGCGCCATGCTCCACGGGGATGGTGAGCGACTGCACGCCGTGGGTGGTGGCGATGCAGCAGCGGTTGCGGTAGGTTTGCTTCACGAAACTGTCGTGGCGCTCCATCCATGCCGTGCGGTAACGGTAGAGCTTCTGGTACCACTGCACCGGCCCGAAATAGGTGGTGGTGAGGAGGCATTCAGCGAAGCACCCCTCCGTCGTTGGAGCCGGAGGGGTGTCGGATGTGTTCGTGAAGGGTTGTTCGTTCATTCTGCCTACTTGATGTTGTCGACGAGGTTGAAGAGCCTTCCCCAGCGGTATTTCTGTCCTACGTTCTCGGGGTTGATGGAGAGCCAGATGAAGATGGGTTTTCCCACCACATGGTCTTCGGGCACGAATCCCCAGTAGCGTGAGTCGAGCGAGTTGTGACGGTTGTCGCCCATCATCCAGTAGTAGTCCATCTTGAAGGTGTATGTGTCGGTTTGCTTTCCGTTGATGTAGATCTTGCCGTCTTTCACCTCGAGTTGGTTGTCCTCATACACACGGATGGGACGCTCGTAGATGGCGATGTTGTCCATGGTCAGTTTGATGCTCTTCCCCTTGGCAGGAATCCAGATGGGGCCGTAGTTGTCGCGTGTCCATCCGGTGTTGGCGGTCACGGGATAGGTCTTGCCGGAGTCCACCCGGTCGGAGTCGTTCACCAGTCTCACGTTATCGGCCAGGTCGGTGCGCTTGCTCAGCGCCTCGGCGGCCCGGTGGGTCATCGGCATCACCCCATAGGTGTTCAGGCTCTGGATATCCTCCATGGTGACGGCATACTCTTCCATGAACTGTTCGGGGAGCATCTGCTTCAGGTTCAGGTGGTAGGAGTATTGCACGTTGTCGGGCTCCTTGTTGGCCTTGCCGTCGAGATACACGATCTTGTCCTTGATTTGCAGGGTCTGTCCGGGGAGTCCCACGCAGCGCTTCACGTAGTTCTCGCGACGGTCGGTGGGACGGGAGTCGATCTGTCCGAACTCAGCGGGGTTGCCTTTCATGTAGCTGGCACCCCTGGCGATAGCCTGGTGGTAGGCATCCCATTTGGCCTGGGGTGAGAGCGAGTCGGCCTGTAGGTTGTTGGCCTCGCCATACATATAGCACAGCTGGTAGTAGTCTTGTGCCTGGTATTTGTCGGCCATGGCGATGGTGTCGCCGGCGGGATAGTTGAACACTACGATATCGTTGAGCTGCACGTTGCCCAGACCTTTCACTCGGCGGTAGTCCCAATGGGGCCATTCGATATACGACTTGGTGTTGACCAGCGGCAGGGTGTGCTGCGTGAGGGGCATGGTGAGCGGCGTCTGCGGAATGCGCGGGCCATAACTCAGTTTGCTCACGAAGAGGTAGTCGCCACGGAGCAGCGACTTCTCGAGCGAGCTTGAGGGAATGACGTAGTTCTGGAAGAAGAAGAGGTTGATGAAGTAGACGGCCACGAGGGCGAAGATGATGGCGTCGACCCAGCTCATGACGAAGCGTACGGGTCCCTCGGCATCCTTCCACCACTGCCATTTGATTTTCTTCGAGATATAAACGTCGTAGATGAAGGGCACGACGATGAGTCCTAACCAACTTTTCACCCAGTAGAGGAACAGCAGGTAGAGTGCGAGCACGACGATGAATTTCGTCCATTGCACCTTCATGTTGAGTTTGGCTCTTTCCTTGTCTATCATTTTGTTGTGAGTTTAAAGCGTTAGAATTGGAACAGGTCGCTTGTGGTGAGCAAGCCCTGGTGCTCGGCGGTGTATTCGGCGGCGAGCACGGCACCCAGAGCGAAACCCTTGCGCGAGTGGGCGTCGTGGGTGATGGTGATGGCATCGGCCTCGGAGTCGTAGCGGATGGTGTGAATGCCAGGCACCTCGTCGCGGCGGATGCTGTTGATGGCCACCTCGTCTGGAGCGCATTGGGCAGACCCAGAGAGGGTGCCGTCGGGGGCGAGCAGGGTGCCCTTCACCCACTGTGCCTTGCGGTCGAGCTGACCGATGAGGTCTTCGGCCAGCGTGATGGCGGTGCCCGATGGAGCGTCGAGCTTGTGCACGTGGTGGGTCTCCTCCATCTCTACCTCATATTGCGGGAAGCGGTTCATGATGCTTGCCAGATAACGGTTCACGGCCGAGAAGATGGCCACGCCGATGGAGAAGTTGCTGGCCCAGAAGAGGGTCTGTCCGCCCTCGGTGCACAGCCGGCGCACGTCGTCGCCATGCTCCTGCATCCATCCTGTGGAGCCCGACACCACCTTCACGTTCTTGGCGAACGCCTTGAGGTAGTTGCCATAGGCAGCTGTGGGAGAGGTAAACTCTATGGCCACATCGGCCGAGGCGAAGGCCTCCGACTCGAAGTCCTGTTGGTTGTCGATGTCGATGATGCTCACAATCTCATGGCCCCGGCTGATGGCAATCTGCTCTATCATCTTGCCCATCTTGCCATAGCCTATCAGTGCTATTTTCATTTTTCTTTAATCGTATTGGGTTGATTCAGAGGGCAAAGTTAGGCAATTTCAGACATAAATCATCTTATTTCAACATAAAATAACATAAAGAAAGAGGTTTTCATACCTGGGGCCAATGCAAGAGCATAAAAAAAGCATGGTCTTGGAGTAGACCATGCCAAATGCGCTGTTGGGTGACTCGGATTCGAACCGGGAATGACAGAACCAAAACCTGTAGTGTTACCGTTACACCATCACCCAATCCTTGTCGCTTGTTGCCTAAAAGCAACAGTATGCGACGTTTGCGGCTGCAAAGGTAGCGGTTTTTTATGCCACCACCAAATTTTTGCCGTTTTTTTTCTATTTCACCGTGATAAGATAGTAGTTTTTCTTACCACGCTGCATGAGCAGGTATTTACCGGCGATGAGGTCGTCGGCAGTGATGATGCGGTCGAAAGCCGTGAGCTTCTCCTTGTTGAGCGAAACGCCGCCACCTTGTATCATCTTGCGCATCTCGCCTTTGCTGGCAAACACCTTCACGTCGTCGCGGGCAAAGAGCTCGCCGGCGGGCAGGCCCAGCTGGTCCTTGGCCAGGGTGAAGCGGGGCACGCCATCGAACACGTCGAGCAGTGTCTGCTCGTCGAGGCGCAGCAGACTCTCCTTCGTCGACTTGCCAAAGAGGATGTTGGAGGCCTCGATGGCCATCTCGTAGTCTTCGCGGGAGTGCACCATCACGGTCACTTCCTCGGCCAGACGGCGCTGCAGGGTGCGGCGGCCCGGGTCTTGCTTGTGCTCCTCGATGAGGGCGTCGATGGTCTCCTTGTCGAGGCTGGTGAAAATCTTGATATAGCGCTCGGCGTCGGCGTCGCTCACATTGAGCCAGAACTGGTAGAAGGCATAAGGGGTGGTGCGGTTGCGGTCGAGCCACACATTGCCACTCTCGGTCTTGCCGAACTTCTTGCCGTCGGCCTTGGTGATGAGCGGACAGGTGAGGGCATAGGCCTCGGCATCCTGACCCAGTGTGCGGCGGATGAGCTCGGTGCCGGTGGTCATGTTGCCCCACTGGTCGTTGCCACCCAACTGCAGTTGGCAGTTCTTGGTCTGGTAGAGGTAGAGGAAGTCGTAGCCCTGGAGCAGCTGGTAGGTGAACTCAGTGAACGACAGTCCGTCGCGGGCGGTACCGTTGAGACGCTGCTGCACGCTCTCCTTGGCCATCATGTAGTTGACGGTGATATGCTTGCCTACGGTGCGGGCGAAGTCGAGGAAGGTGAAGTCCTTCATCCAGTCGTAGTTGTTCACCAATTCGGCCTTGTTGGGGCCTTCGGCGTCGAAATCGAGGAACTTGGCCACCTGGCGCTTGATGCACTCCTGGTTGTGGTATAGGGTGTCGGCATCGAGCAGGTTGCGCTCCTGGCTCTTGCCAGAGGGGTCGCCAATCATTCCGGTGGCTCCACCTACGAGGATGATGGGTTTATGGCCGCAGCGTTGCAGGTGACGCAGCATCATGATGCCACAGAGGTGGCCGATATGCAGGCTGTCGGCAGTGGGGTCGGTGCCCAGATAGGCCGTTGCCATGCCTTTGTTTAGGAATTCTTCTGTTCCGGGCATGATCTGTGCGAGCATGCCGCGCCATTTCAGTTCTTCTACGAAGTTCTTTGTCATCGAATGATAAACTTATGTTTTAACAATTGGGTTGATAGTTCACGGTACGGGGTCGTATCCACTGCTGCCCCATGGGTTGCACCTGAGCACGCGCCAGATGGCGAGGGCCAGTCCCTTGATGGGTCCGTGCTTCTTGAGGGCTTGCTTGGCATATTCAGAGCAAGTGGGGGTGAAACGGCAGGCGGGTGGGGTGAATGGACTGATGCAGCGCTGATAGAAGACGATAGGCAACAGCAACACCCAGACGATGGCCTTTGACACAGCGTGGATACAGGTCCTGAGTATGTTCATAGCACTTCGCTTATTCGGGTGAGCAACATACCTACGCGCTCATCGATGTGGCGGCTGTCGAAAAGCTTGTCGGAGAGCCAGATGAAAGCCACGGCGAGCGTCTGTCCGGGGTGATTGTCCATGGCGCCACTTACAAGGTGCTTCTGCTTGCGGTAGGCCTCGCGCACCTGTCGCTTCACCCTGTTGCGCTTCACCGCGCGCTTGAAATACCGCTTGGGCACGCTCACCATCATCTTTGCACTGCTGCCGTCGTCGGTCATGGGTACCAGTGCGTAGACGGCCCTAAGGGGGTAACAAGACATCGAGCGGCTTACGCCGCCCTTGAAAAGAGTTTCTACCAGTCGCTTGCCTGCTATACGCTCTTTCTTGCCTAATGTCAGGGAACCCGTTGCCGGCATGAAAAACCTACTTGTTGTGCTTGAGGAAGTCTTTCAGCGCACCCGTCATCGAGGGGAATTCGGGAGTGGGGGCCTTCAGGTCGAGGCGTAGCCCGCGGTCGGTCACCTCCTTGGCGGTGGCAGGACCGAAGGCGGCAATCCTGATGTCGCCTTGCTCGAAATTGGGGAAGTTCTTGGTGAGGGCGTTCAGTCCGGCAGGACTAAAGAACATGAGCATGTCGTAGTCGAACTGCTCCACTTCCTCTGGGGTGAAGTCATCGCTCACGGTGCGGTACATCACACACTCCTTGTGCTCCAGTTTCTTGGCGTCGAGCAACTCGGTCACGCTGTTGTTGTGCACGTCGCTCATGGGCACGAGGAATTTCTCGGTCTTGTGCTTGACCATGAGGGGCACAAGGTCGACAATCTTTCCGGTGGTTCCATAGAACACCTTGCGCTTGCGGTATTGCACGTATTTCTGGATGTAGAGCGCGATGGTCTCTGTCACGCAGAAATACTTCATGTCTTCGGGGATGGTGATACGGAGCTCTTTTGACAATTTGAAGAAGTTGTCGATGGCATGGCGTGAGGTGAACACGATGGCCGTATAGTTGAGGATACTCACCTTCTGCTGACGGAATTCCTTGGCCGTAAGTCCCTCGACCTTGATGAACGGGCGGAACACCAATTCCACGCCAAATTCGCGTGCAATGTCGAAATAGGGTGATTTCTCGCTCGTCGGCTTGGGTTGTGACACCAGAATCTTCTTTATCATAAATGTACTAAAAATTTATTTTCAAATTGTTGTTCAACGTCTCCAAAAGCTCGACCAAACCGACCATGGGTATCAATTCGAGCGCACAAAAGTACAAAAATATTTGCAAAAACGCCCCAAAACGCTGAAAAAAGATAAGATAACACTTATAAAAAGTGCACAATTTGGTCAAAATGGCAACAATAGCGACAGTGATGAGGCATGCCGAGAGCGACAAGTTGCCAAAAACGAAGAGCAGTACGGCGGGAGCGGCCACAATCCCTTCCATGGCGGTGAGGAAGAGCAGCGACTTGTTCCATTGTTCGATTTTTTTCTTATCGAAGAACACCCAGTTGACGAATTGGTAGAGTGCGGCCTTGATGAGAAAATAGCCCACGAAGGCGGCGATATAAATGCCGGCAAGTTGGTGGTTGGAGGCCACGTCGTAGCGGTTGTCGCCCCAGAAAAGGGCATAGCAATAATAGGCCAGCGACAAGACGAGGCAGGTGAAGGCCACGAGCAGCACCTGGTTGCGCAGTTCGACCGTAGTGTCGGGCACGGTGGTGGTGCGGGTGTTCTCGGTGTAGAAGAAATTCTTTGTCTGGCGCTCGACGAATCCCCTGGAGATGGCGAAGGCGGGTATGGCCAGGAGGATGCCAAGGAAGAGCGACCCCGACACCAGTTGGTCGGACCCCGGGTTGTAGGGCGTTTCGGGGCAGGTGACGGCAATATGGGTCTTGGCTTTGCCTTGTATAGGGGTGTAGGCGAATCCGTCGGGGCGGTGCAGTAGGCTATAGTCGACAAGTTGGCTCTCGTCGGCACGCTGCCCGGGCAGCCCGAGCGTGTCGGGCTGGTCGCTGTAGCGGTTGTTCTCGCCAGGGTGGAAATAGGCCTGAACGGCAGAGTCTTTCTGCCATTCGGTGGCATCCTGTGGCAATTCGCTGATAATCTGGTATGTGGATTTCTTCACTACCCCGTAGGATTGTTGTTATAGGTTGAACTCCTTCTTGATTTTCTCCACCAGGTCGAGCTTCTCCCAGGTGAAGAGTTCCACGTCGATGGTGCGGGTGGGATGGTAGTGGCTGGTGAAGGTCTTGCTCACCGTTTGGTAATGACGGCCCATATGTCCGTAGGCAGCGGTCTCGAAGTAGATGGGCTGGCGCAGCTTGAGCTGGCGCTCAATGGCTTTCGGACGCAGGTCGAACATCTGCTTGATGCGGTCGGCAATCTCGCCGTCGGCCAGTGCCACATGAGCGCGCCCGTAGGTGTTGACATAGATGCTCACGGGCTCGGCCACACCGATGGCGTAGCTCACCTGGAGCAGCATCTCGTCGCTCACGCCGGCAGCCACCATGTTCTTGGCGATATGGCGGGCAGCATAGGCTGCAGAGCGGTCGACCTTGCTGGAGTCCTTCCCTGAGAAGGCGCCACCACCATGGGCGCCCTTGCCACCATAGGTGTCGACGATGATCTTGCGGCCAGTGAGGCCGGTATCTCCATGAGGACCACCGATGACGAACTTGCCAGTGGGGTTGACGTGGTAGGTGATGTTGTCGTTGAAAAGGGCCAGCACTTTTTCGCTTTTGATCTTTGACTTCACCCGTGGCATGAGGATGTGGATGACGTCGTCCTTGATTTTCTCGAGCATGCGCTCGTCGTCGTCGAACTCGTCGTGCTGGGTCGACACCACGATGGTGTCGATGCGCTGCGGGATGTTGTCGTCGGAGTACTCCACGGTCACCTGGCTCTTCGCGTCGGGGCGCAGGTAGGTCATCTGCTTGCCCTCCTTGCGAATCTCGGCTAAGGTTGACATGATGAGGTGGGCCAGGTCGAGCGACACAGGCATGTAATCCTCGGTCTCGTTGGTGGCATAGCCAAACATCATGCCCTGGTCGCCGGCGCCTTGTTTCTCGGCTTCCTCGCGGTCTACTCCACGGTTGATGTCGGCACTCTGCTCGTGAATGGCCGAGAGAATGCCACACGAGTCGCCGTCGAACTGGTACTCCGACTTGGTGTAGCCGATGCGCTTGATGGTGTTGCGGGCGATGGTCTGCAGGTCGATGTAGGCTTCGGAATGTACCTCGCCCATGATGACCACCTGGCCAGTGGTGACGAAGGTCTCGATGGCGCAGCGGGCATTCTCGTCGTAGGCGAGAAACTGGTCGAGCAGCGCGTCGGATATCTGGTCGGCCACCTTGTCGGGATGGCCTTCTGAAACGGATTCGGATGTGAACAAATATGCCATATATTCTATTATTTTTGGTTTGGGTTGCAAAGTTAGTGCAAACCGAAGACAAAGCAAAGAAAAAAATCCTTTTTCTTTGCTTTGTTGAGGTGTGTAGTTTCCTGATTTAGGTTGACTACCTTTATGTCTTAACCCTTTATAAAGTTGACTGGGTTAATATTTATTACTGATATAGGTTGTCTATTGTTAAT
>ONSV01000017.1 GCA_900320585.1 uncultured Prevotellaceae bacterium
ATGGTCGCTTATCGTCATCGGTGTGGCCTGGCTGTTCTACCGTCCGCTCTTGGGCATCGGGCTGCTCGTGCTCGCCGGTTTCCTCGTTTGGTTCTTCGCCTTCAAGGGGAAGGACAAACTGGTCGCCATGGCAAGAAAGAATGGGGAGAACACCATTCCTGAACCAGGTAAATGATTTTTCATCTCACTGATATAGGGGTGCCGGCAACGACACCCCTTTTGTCTTGTTTTAGTTCAATTTTCGCTTTCGCTCAACTTCTTTCAACTTGAGTTGTTTACAGAACATGGGATTGCTCGCAGGCCTGAATGCAGTTTTCAGTTGGGATGGCAAAAAAGCGTTAAAAGTTTTGCGAAAAACGTATTATTCGCTATTTTTGCAAAAAGATAACCTTTGCTGAGAACAAATTGTCAATAACCAAAACCATACGCAGCAGAGAGTGGTGCTCAACACGGTGAGTGGTACCAACTTGCAGCGTTACAATGGTATGGAATGCCAGATTTCGGCCAACAGATACTTGTTCCAGGGATGGAATACCATCGCCCTGCCTTTCGAACTTTCTGCCAGCGAGGTAAACGAAATCTTCGGTGCCGACTGCCGTCTTGAGCGGCTCGTGGCTGCTGATGGCGATGCCAACAACGTGGTGCTCTATTTCCAGGACTGCAAGGCCGAGGGCCTGCAGGCCAACGTGCCTTATATCCTCTACTACACGGGCGAGAATGCCAACAAGAACATTCGGAAATTGGCCACCATCCACGATGAGGCCGCTTCCATCTCTTTCAATGTGAGGAATTCGGGCGAGACCGTCTCAATGGTTGGCACGAAGAAACATGTCGATGGCGTGGGGTTCTATGGCGTGCTTGCCGCCGACAATGCCGAGGCCAGGTTCGTGAAGGTGGATGAGTCGAAGAATGGCTTCTATGCCACACGTTGCTATATTGAGCTCTCCTCGGGCAACGATGTCCAACTCATCACCCGCCACATTGCAGCTGGTGAGATTTCGGGCATTGCCGATATCGTCGCTTCCAACCAAATCGTGGATGTGTATAACATCTCGGGCATGAAGGTGGCCTCTGGCATCAGTGCCTCGCAGGTAAGCAAACTGCAGCCTGGCGTGTATGTGATCAACGGACAGAAGGTGCTCGTGAGATAGCACGCTGCTTACTGATAATGACCAAGGCCCCCCGCATGCAGATGCGAGGGGCCTTGCTGTAGGAAAGCCTGACTTATTTTTTGAACGGGTCGCCATTGGGGTCGCGGCTCACTACCCAGCGGAATGCGTTGAC
This sequence comes from uncultured Prevotellaceae bacterium, assembly GCA_900320585.1. Taxonomy (GTDB): domain Bacteria; phylum Bacteroidota; class Bacteroidia; order Bacteroidales; family Bacteroidaceae; genus Prevotella. The sequence continues at coordinate 1,285 of ONSV01000017.1, forward strand.
GAACATCAGCTGCTGTGTGGCATCGATGAACCCCTGGTCGCCATGCCCCATGTTGAAATACACCATCCTGTATTTCTTGTTCGTCCACACGATGGGGAAATCGCCGAATTTCACCACGTCCTTCAGTCCGAAAGGATACATCTTCTGCGAGATGCTCACCAGTACTTCCACATCCTCGTTCAGCCGTGGTGAGGGCTGCCATTGGTAGAACTCACTTGCCGGGACAACGAACTCTTTGGGCAGGGTAATGGTCACGGGATGGTCGGTCACGTCGCATTCCACAAGGGCGGGCTGTGGGGGCCAGTTGTTGCAATAGAACTGTCCGCATCCGAGGAATTGGTTCAGCCACGGCCAGTGGGTGTTGCGGTCGTTGTAGGCTGAGGCATGGAAACCTATCCATCCTCCACCATTCTCCATGTATTTCTCAAAGGCCTCACGCTGCTGCTTCCCTCCGGGAGAGGCATTCAGGCTGACAATGACGCTGTATTCCTTGAGGCGCTCGTAGGGATATTCTTCCATGGATGTGGTCACGTCCATGATCCATCCCTCTCCATAGGTGAGATGATGGAAGAAATCTATGGCCTGCTTGTCAAACTCCACATGAGCCTCCTCGGCTCCTGGCTGCCAGAACACCAAAGCCTTGAAGCGTGGCGCACGGGCATAATTGGCAGCATACTCTCCTTCGTTTTGTGCCTGAAGGGCAGTGCAGAGGCATGTTGCCGCCATCAACATAAACAATACTTTTCTCATTTCTTTATTTCGGTTAATATTCAGACAATAGTGACAGGAATTTAGCGGCCGAAGTCACCCATACCTCTTTGTAACAGGCATTGTTGGTGTGTGGCCAGTAGGGCAGGTCCTCATTCCCCCATGAGCGTACCCCGACAGGTATCTCACCCATGATCTCGCCGGAGGAGAAACTGTCCATCGATGGATAACGGCAGCCTTCGCCATAGATGAGCGACTGGCAGAAGGGGTTCTTCCCCACGGTCCAGTACAGTTGCTCACGCCCGATTTGCAGCAGTTCGTCGTCTTTAAGGAAGTTGCCGCACATCGCGGCCGCCTTGCCCGTAGAGAGGATGATGGCCTCATTGCCGTTGAAGATGTTGAACCAAATGGGAAACCGGCGTACGAAGTGATGGTCGTCCAGCCTCACTCCCTTCTTCAGTTGCTCATCATACAGCTGTCGGGCATTGCCAGGAGCGAAGATATGGAGAGCATGAAAGCCGGCGGAGTCGGCATACTCCTCAGTCTGGTATACCCCAGAAGGCATCATGCCATATGGAGCGGTATATTGGAATATGTCTTTCAGGTAGTTGGCATACAGTCGTATGCTGCGCATCCAGCGGCCATACTCCTCATGCCCGGGCTGGCTCTCACACAGACTGATGAGCGCCTGCATGAACAATTGCTCGCGCGACTGATGGATGAAGTGGACGATGGATTTCCGCGTCTTGTCGCGATAGAAATAGCCCGGGCATATGCCCTTGTCTTCCTGGCATTCCAGGGCATAGCCGATGCTGCTCACGGCCATCTCGCCATATCTCTTGTTCCCAGTGAGCATGAAGAGTTGTGATGCCGCCCAACTCATGGTGGCATGATACAGCGATGACGACGTGTTGTAGGTATGCTCCATGATATGCGGAAAACGGTCGTACCCACAGCGCTCGAATTTGTCGAGCGCGAATTGGAAATCCTCGATGGCAGCCCGCTCAAGGCTGTCGCGCAGGGGGGAGGCAGGCATCACCCTGGCTGCATAGGCCTCGTAGGCCGCATACAGGAAATTGTCGTACGACGTGTCTTGTGAGCGCACGGTGAAAATGTCGTCGTCAGTGCCCACAATGCCATCGGTCCAGTGCAGCAGTCCTATGCTGCTCGCATGAAAGCCTTTCCCTAACCTGCCCCTCAGCACGAACCGAAGTCCCCACGCCGACTCTTCCAACAGGCGGGTTGCCAGGTCGGAGCGCTTGTCGGCAGTCTGCTTCCAAGCCTCGAGCAGCGCGCCGGCCGTCTCGCACGTCTGAAGCGTCTGTTGCGACAGGTCGCCAGCGTCATGCCAGCCTCCGGAATAGGGTATGTGCTTGCCTTCGAATGTGCAGAATACATCGTTGTGGCAGGCACCATGAATGCCACGCACCTCGTAGCCGCATCGTTGGCAGAAGATGAAATTCAGCAACAGTTCCTCCGCATGGCGGAAAACATCACCGCCGATATGGAACGGGCCTGTGCCCAGCCCATTGCAGACCAACCGGTAGTCTCCTTCTTTGTTGAAGGAGGAGAAATCGAGCACCCCGAATGTTCCGATAGTGGTCGTCGTGGTTTGCAGGATGCCGGAGTAGACGGTCTTGCCGCTCTCTGCATCGACAAGTTGGAATGGATGGCCGCCATCTGGCAACCCCTTTTGGCTGGAGTCGGGAAGGCGGACGATGGCCGTCTTGCCTCCTTCGGCGAAGTAGCCGGAAAAAGAGTGCGCGATATGTCCCCTTATGGGATTCCATCCTGTCTCTTCCTCAAAGCCTGGCATGCGCTCCAGGCGGATGTTCCGGATGAGGTAGGAAAACGAGTCGCATAGAGCCTGGTTGCGGCCTTTCAGGTCGGTATAGATGTCGAGGCCGTTCACTCTGTCACGCTTCAGTCCCGCGATGTCAATCACGACCTTGTTCCATTGGTTGTTCCTCAGGTTCACCAGATGGGCACCCAAATCGCCATTCTCCTCGTTGTTGAGGAATACGTTGAGATTCATGACGGCCACACCCTCGCATTGCGGAAAGGCTTCGAAAGAGATGCGGCTGAAACCCTCCAGGTTGCGCTGGTGAAAACCATAGGAAATGGTGGCACGCCCGAAAGTGGCATAGTCGGGGTCATCGGCAGGTCCTTGCGCCCGTTTGCCCGTGTTGACAGGCAGGCACATCCTGATTTGTCCTGGGGCTGCATAGGTCATCTGGCCAAGTCCCCGATGCTTCCAGCCTGGCAGCGTGGGGGTGATGGCCACCGGCTCGCTGCTGATGGCCACCTCGCGCAGTTGTTCCGCCTCCCAGGAGTTGCTCCTGTCTACTGGCAATGGCACCTGTGCCTGAATGTGCAACCCAATAGACAGGAGGAGACAACCGACAAACTTGCTTATTCCATCTCCAAGGTCCATTTCAGGGCATTTTCCAACAATTTGATGAACTCGGGGCAGTCGAACAGTTTCTTGCTGTGTCCGAACTGGAAATACACGTTTCTTGCGCCTTTCGACGGGTTGGTCCAGATGACGGGATGGTCACCCATCTTGATGTTGGTGGGGATGGTATAGCTTGCCTCATCCACATGGGCCAGGACATGAACGTTCTGGCGAGGATCTTTGTTGTAGGTGTACCACTCGTCGTCGGGGATGACAAAGGTGCCTGGCACATCCTTCATCACAGGATGTTGCCGGTCTTCCACCTGCACCTGGCCATCACACTTCTCGGCAATGTAGTTCTCATACCTGATGCCGCCCAGGAAATCGGAAAACCACTGCCACATGCCGTATCCATCGAACTCGCCGAGCAAGGAGGCATGATGGAAGCCTATGTAGTTGCCTTGGCCACGGTCGATATAATGCTGGAAATCGCGTTGCGATTCCTCACTCCAGGCATAGGGAGGATGGTTCAGCTGAAGGATGAGGTGGTATTTCGCCAACTCGTTTTTGGGAATGTTCTCGGCCGAACTCAGAATGACGAGTTGCATGTTGAACCTGTCCTTGTTGTCCTCAAGCCATTGCAGGCCAGTTGCCGTGAATGGCTCATGCAGTCCGCCTCGCTCTGCTAACACCAACACCTTGCGGGGAGGCAGAGTGGCTTTCTTGTTCTTGAGTAGCGACAGGCAAACCGTGCTTCGCTCATCGCCCTGGCTGTTGTCGCTGGCATAATCCCAGTACATGCCGCCCCTGAGGTGACTGTCGAGGATGAATTGGCATTTCGCAGCCAAAGAGTGCACATTCTCGTATCCTCTGACCAATTTGCCCTCATGGTTGGTGATATAGGGCACCATGCCAGTGTCGTCCCATCGCTTCTCATAGCCTTTGGGCAGGATGCCCGTGCGGTCGAATTCCCTCAGTCCGGCGTCGTCACGGGCCCCGCGCCCATAGAACGGCATGCCCATCACCAGCTTGCTGGCAGGCACGCCCGCTTTCAGGTGCTCCTCCACCGCCTGCGACGAGGTGATGTGGCTTGAAATGGCCGAGGGGTACAGGGCAGCGTGATGGTGGGGTGGGTTGCCCATGTCGTAGGCCATGACGTTGACGAAATCCATATATTGGATGCACGACTTGAAATCGATGTATTTCGCATCGCATACGGTGGCCGCCGTGAGCAACTTCTTCTTCCCCAGTTCACGACGGAGGTCGCGCATGAGCAGCGTGAAGTTTCGCGTGTCGTCGGGCGATGACGAGATACCCGCCGACGACTGAGTGGGATATTCCCAGTCGATGTCGATGCCATCGAGTCCGAACTCGTCCACCTTACGGCGACAGTCCTTCACGAAGGCCTTGCGGTTCTGTTCCGAGGCGGCCATCTCGCTGAACCTTCCGCTCCCCCAGCCGCCGATGCTGAGCATGACCTTGAGCGATGGGTTTTGCTGTTTCAGGGCGACAATCATGCGCAGGCGGTCGGGATTGTCTATCCTCACGCCATCGAAAGAGTCGCTCACGTGTCCGAAGGCATAGTTGATATGCGTCATCACGGTAGGGTCGGGCACCTCATTGGTCCATGAGGTGACATAGGCCACGACCACCATGTCGTCGGTCTTGCCCTGTTTCGCTGAAGCCGTAACGGCCATCATCAGGGCTATGGCCAAGGAGAGGAATGTCTTGGTATTCATCATGATATGTGTTTTTTCGGTTTGGGTTATCTTATTATTTTCTTACCCTTGGTGACAAGGATTTGCTTTCGGGATTGATTGGAGGGAACACTCAGGGGCATCTGGCCTACTTTTCTTCCCGCCAGGTCGTAGTAAGCGCCATCGTGCCATTGCCCGGAATGGATGGTGCCAGTGATGCCCGTGGTGATATTCTCGGTCGACAGGACAACGTGGTGGGTGTCGCTGGTATCGATAGTGAGCACATAGACGTCACCGGGGGTCAGTTTCTTGCCGCTTCTGAGTTTGATATTCCCGCAGTCGGTCGTGTTGTAGTTCACGAAGAAGACGTCGCTGGTCGTCGTGATGCTGGGATCGGTGAAGGGCGTGAACTCATCGTTAGCGTCGTTGCCGAATGAGTTTTGGTGGAAGAACTTGAAATTCACTTTGTTGGGATTCAGTTGCCGGCCCACCTCGAACGTAATCTGGTGGTGCGTGTCATCTATCCGTGCCATGGGCAAGGCCCTGCTCTCCGACCATCCGTCGTCGTTCCCGGGAACGAAAGTGGGCTTCCCGTAACTGGAATTGGCACCAATCACCCAGATACAGCCTGTGCCGTCGGAAACATGGTAGGTAAGGGGTGATCCCTCATCATCGAGGGGAGTGACGTGGAAGCACTGGTTGTTGAAATCGGCCGAGATGCTGTACTTCCCCGATACGGCACGGAACTGGTAGACGCCCTCGCCGGTCTTGACAAAGAAGTCGGGGTCGAAATACCAACCATCGTCCTTCATCTCACTGGCGCCATCGGCCACGTAAGTGGCACCCTGCACCATATCGAAGACGTTGCCATACTTGTTGGCTCCGATGTAGTCCAGGGGCTGGCCTCCCAACGTGAGGTTCTCTTTCTTGATGGCATTTCCTACAAGGCAGTCGAACACGGTGCTGCGCTCCGTACCAATCAGGTTGTCGTTGGCATATTCCCAATACATGCCACCTGCCAGGTCGTAGTCGACGATATACTGGCACTTGGCAGTGAGCGACCTCGCATTGTCATAGCCATAGACAAACTGGCCGCTCGTGTTGGTCACATAAGGCACCTTGGCCACATCATCCCAATGGTCAATCCATTTGCCTTCGGCAATGCCGTTCTCTATCTCTTGCAGCGACACCTGGTTGGCAGAGCCGCTGCCATCGCCATTCCCATTTCCATAGAAAGGCATTCCCATGACCAGTTTCTCGGCAGGAATGCCGGCATTGAGATGGTCTTGTATCGACTCGTGGGCCACACGCCAGCCGTTGCCCACCGTCCCGCCCCGGTAAAGAGCGGAATGATGGTGGGGTGGACTCGCCATGTCGTAGGTCATCACATTGACGAAATCCAGGTATCCGATAAGGTTGCGATAGTCGTAATAGCCCGGGCTCGACGAAGAGGCCATGGTGAGCAGCAACTCATCGCCCAGGGCGGCGCGCAGGTCGCGCATCAGGAGGGTGTAGTTGGTCTTCTCGTCCGAGGGAGAGGTCTCTCCCGAGGAGTTGCTCCCCGGAAATTCCCAGTCGATGTCAATGCCATCGATGCCATATTGCTCGCAAAAATCACGGCACGACTGTGCGAAAATCTTCCGCTTGGTCTCATCGGCGGCAACGGGAGTGAAATTTCCCCGTCCCCATCCTCCGATGCTCAGCAATACCTTCAACGATGGATTCTTTTCCTTCAGGGCCACAATCTCCTGGAAACGGTTCTTGCCGTCCACATATACCCGGTTGTCGCTGCCTATTCCACCGAAGGCGTAGTTGATGTGCGTCATCATGCTCGCATCCACTGGCACAGATGACCATGACGTGACATAGGCGACGATTTTCTTGGCCGTGGCGGGCATCGGCTTCTTGTATACGCGCACGTAGTCGACAAGCAACTCGGTTGGCAGCGCCGACTCGTCCACACCCTGGGCTCCGCCCCATGAACCGCCCCACGCCAGGTTCAGGATAGGATGAAAAGCATAGTGGAAAGGCCACACGGCATGGTCGTCGCTCTCTTTCAGAAACTCCATGTGCTTTTGTCCGTCGATGAAGAATGAGATTTTCTCCGATGTCCATTCCATGCCATAGATATGATACTCTTCCTCTGCGGTGGGAACATACACCGAGTGGGTCTTCTGCGTATTGATGGTATGGTTGTAGGTCTCGCAGTGAATCGATGAGGAGACATTCCCCGGAGAGTATCCCACCTCTTCCATAATATCTATCTCGCCACATCGTGGCCAGGGATTGGTAGACCAGTCGACATTCACCGGCATCATCCAGAAAGCAGGCCATGTGCCCTTTCCCTTGGGCAGTTTGATGCGCGCCTCGAAATACCCGTAGCGCCAACCCGTGGAAGGACGTGCGTTGATACGCCCCGACACTACCTGCCCGTCGATTTTTTGAGCACGGATGGTGAGATGGCCATCTTCCACAAACACCACCTTGTTGCCTTTGTAGGTCTTTCCCACATACCGCTGAAGCTCGTTGTTCACCCATCCCGGGTCATGGATCTCGAATTTCCAGTCGTTGGTGTTGAGCTCGTTTCCTTCAAACTCATCGCTCCAGTCAAGTTGATAGCCCTCGGGAATGAATCCCGACTCGTCGTTGGTGACATCCAATCCTGGATTCGTCTGAGCCGTGAGGCCCAGGGTGAACAGCGAGAACAGGAATGATGCATAGATGAATAGGCGTCTTGTCTTTTTCATTGTAAAATGTTTTTTTGTGATTGGGTAGCAATGGCAATACCCAATGGTGCAAAAATAGCGAAAAAAAGAGTGATGCCAAAGTCTGTTGACCACGAAAGTAGATTCAAGGTGGTTGTGAAATGGAAATAAATTCATGATTATCAGTGTGTTGTTGATTCTTCTGAAGTCTGGAAAAGTAGATTTCTTGTCAATGAATACCACCGAAAATAAGAAAAAAAAGGCGGCATGGACACGAAATAGCCTATTTATTTTGCTTTATCATGTTTTTTTTATACTTTTGCCAAAGAGAACCTTTTACCTAAAATCAGCTGCATAATGGAGAAAAACATTTTTGTTCAGTTTCTCTTCGTGTGCCTCTTTTTGCTTTTCCCGTTGGGCGCAAGAGGCAATATGTCGGACGACAACAATCAGACGACTCTCTCCTTGTTGCGGCAATTGGACTATGCCTTGGCCCATGTCCAGGATTATGACTCGGCCCATGAGAAAGTGGTTAGTTCCATCAAGCAGCAGTTGGAACATCATAAAGGTTCTATCGCCCAGGAAATCACCCTGACCGATAAACTCATAGAAGCCTACTCAAAATTCAATTACGATTCTACTACCTTATATATAAACCGAAGCCTGCAGTTGGCAGAGCAGAGTGGCAATCCCGGAATCGTTGTTCTCTCGAAACTGCGAAAGGCGCAGTATTATGCCAAGACGGGCTCTTATCTTGAGGCGATGAGCATCATCAATGACATTAAGGAGGAACAGTTGCCCGACAGTTTGCTACCTTATTATTATGATGCATGCAGGGACGTGTACGGTGAGTCGGGATACTATTCACACGACAATGCCATCCACGACGACTATCTCAGCAAGGCCGGACGTTACCGCTATTTGCTCCAGCAATACTATAGCAGTAATCCCGATTGCGACATCTCGCTCGAACTTCTGGAGACACGTGCACGCAATGAGCAAAATTATGAGTTGGCGCTCAAATACAGCGACAAGAGGCTTGGGCTCATCGACTCGCTCAACAAGAAATACTCCGAGATAGCATATTTCAGGTCGTTGATCTTCAAGGGGAAGAAAGACAAGGAACAGGAGAAGCAATGGCTGATCAGGTCGGCCATCGGTGACTTGCGCCATTCCATCAAAGACCAGGCCTCGCTCTGGACCCTTGCCGACCTTCTGAGTGAGGAAGGCGATGTGAAAAGGTCCTACCTCCTGATTACCGTTTCGCAAGAAGGGCTCCAGCAGTACAACTCGCCCTTGCGCAACCTGCAGAGTGTCAACATCCTCAACAATATCGCCCACAACTACCAGCTGATGACCAACAACCAAAACCACAAGTTGAGCATCATGCTCATCATTGCAGGCGTGCTTGCCTTTCTGTTGGCCATTGCCGTGGTGTATGTCATCCTCCAGATGCGACGGCTAAGGGTGGCACGTGGTGAGTTGCATGTGAGCAACCAGAATCTCACCAAACTGAACGCCGAATTACACCAGGCGGTGGAGAAACTCCACAAAAGCAACAGCTTGCTGAGCGACAGCAACCGGATGAAAGAGGTCTACATGGGCAACTTCCTCACGCTATGCTCCGACTATATCAAGAAGATGGAGAACTTCCGTTCGATAGCGCTTAAAAAACAGAAAAGCGGCCAACTGGCCGAGTATTTGTCATCGAGCAAGATGCGCGAGATGAAGTCGCGCGACTTCGACGAGTTGCTGGGCAACTTCGACATTGCCTTTCTCAATATCTTTCCCACTTTCATCGATGAGTTCAATGCCCTGCTGCGGCCAGAGAACCGCATCGTGCCCACCAAGGAGAATTCGCTGACCACCGAATTGCGCATCTTCGCATTGATTCGACTTGGCATCACCGACAGCTCGAAGATTGCCGAGTTCCTGAATTATTCCATCCATACCATCTACAACTACCGGTCGACGGTAAAAAACGCCTCGATAGGTCCACGCGACGAATTTGAGAGCGCAGTTAAGCAGATAGGCAACAGCCTTTAGTTTTTTTCTGGCTCACAAAGTATGAATTGTTGACGAAAAGTAGACAATATCGCTTTCAAACCATCTTTTGAAAATCTACTTTTATGGTTTCTCTCGTTTATCGTAAATGTCTTTATATTAGATATTTAGATGATAATAGGTGTTTCACAAATCCACTTTTTTCTTTTCAAGAGAAAATCGTGTTGTTGTTTTTATTAATTTTGTCGCAGCAAACCGCACCTCAAAACCTAAAAACAATTTGATTGTACTAATATAATACCTTAAATACCTGTTCAATGAGAAAGAAACCTTTAAAACAGTTCTTGGCGATTTTTGTGTTGCTGGTTATAGGCTCACTGCCTGTCTGCTCACAGAATATCGTAAAGGGACTCGTAGTCGACAATGAAGGCACTCCATTGCCTGGAGTCACGGTAGTTGTGAAGGGAAAGGAAGCACAGGGCACCGTCACCTCTATCGAAGGTAGATATGCCCTCAATGCTGAGTCGCGCGACACGCTCACCTTCTCCTACATCGGTTTTGCCACGAAAAAAGAGTATGTTGGCAAGCGTACCGAAATCGATGTTGTCATGAAAGAAGACGAGAACACGCTCGACGAGATGGTGGTTGTGGCTTTTTCCCGTCAGAAGAAGAACTCCGTCATCGGTTCTATCGAGACCATCAATCCTGCCGAGTTGCGTACGCCAAGCACCAACCTGACGAACACAATGGCCGGCCGTATAGCCGGTGTGGTGTCGTATCAGCGTACCGGAGAGCCTGGTAAGGACAACGCCAACTTCTTTATCCGTGGTGTGAGCAGCCTTGAGAGTTCGCTGGCCGGACCGCTGATCCTGATCGACGGTATCGAGATGTCGACCGAGGACTTGGCCCGTCTTGAACCGGAGAACATCGCCAGCTTCTCAATCATGAAAGACGCCACGGCCACTGCCCTTTATGGTTCGAAGGGTGCCAATGGCGTGATTCTGGTCACCACAAAGTCTGGAAAGAAAGGCAAGCTCAGGATTACGGGCCGTTTGGAGTCGCAGATCTCAACTCCCACCAAGATCCTGGAGTTTGTTGATGGTGTGGATTATATGAACCTCTACAATTATGCGGTTCGCACGCGCGACGTGCAAGGTGTCACCAGCGACGCTTATCTGATGGAGAAGATAGAGAACACGCGCAAAGGCGTGGATCCCATGCTCTATCCCAATGTCGACTGGTATGGCATGATGTTCAAGAATGCCGCCTTCAACAACAAGGTAACGGTCACCGCCTCGGGTGGTGGTGAGGTGGCACAGTATTATCTTTCTGCTGCCTACACCCACGAGAACGGTCTGCTGAAAGTGCCGTCGGTGAACAACTACAACAACAACATCAGCATCAACCGCTACAATATCCGTGCGAACATCGACGTCAACCTGACCAAGACGACGAAAGTGGCCGTGAAGGTGTATACCTTGCTCGACCGCTCCAACACGCCTGCCGCGTCGACCACCCATCTCTTCGACCAGATCATGCGTGCCAACCCAGTCGACTTCCCGGCCTACTACGACAAGTCGATCGACAACACATGGTATTATGCCGAGCACGTGCTCTATGGTAATAATGTGGGAAGCGTGCGCTATCCCAACCCTTATGCCGAGATGATGGTGGGCTACTCCGATGCTTTCTCCTATACGGGCAACTCCATCTTCACCATCGAGCAAGACCTCAAGATGATTACCGAGGGACTCACGCTCCGCGGACTGGCATCGTTCACCTCTACGGGCTCCAACACCAACACCCGCTCCATGACGCCTTTCTACTATGCGCTGAAGACGGAGGTGAGCGAACTGGGTACGAAGTACAACCTCGACCAGGTGCAGGAGGGTACCGACCGCCTGAGCAACCCCACCCAGCAGCTCTCCACCAGTAGCTCCTATTATTTCGAGGCTGCCGTGCAGTACAACCGCGAGTTTGGCAAACATGGCGTGAGCGGAATGCTGGTAGGACAGATGAAGGAGCAGTTGCTTGGTAACCAAGGAGGTGCTTTTGGCTCGCTCCCCATCCGTACACTGGGCTTGTCGGGCCGCTTCACCTACAGTTATGGCGAGCGCTACTACCTTGAGGCCAATTTCGGTTACAATGGTTCTGAGAAATTCGACCGCAACCACCGATGGGGCTTCTTCCCCTCCATCGGTCTGGGATACATCATCTCGAACGAGAGTTTCTGGAAAAACTCCTTCTTGGGCAAGGTATTCCCGATGTTCAAGTTCAAGGGCAGTTACGGACTGGTTGGTAACGACAACATCATGTCGACAAGCCAGCGCTTCTACTATCTCGCCGACGTGAACACCAATAACGGTGGCGTAGGCTACTCTTGGGGTCAGGACTTCGACGTGAGTTACAATGGCTACTCCATCAACCGCTATGCCAACTCAAAGATTGGCTGGGAGGCAGCCACCATGCAGAACTATGGTGTGGAGATCGACCTCCTGCACAAGGCCACCATCCAGTTTGAGTACTTCCGCGAGGACCGCGACGACATCTACCAGCGGATGGGCTCCGTTCCCCAGACCATGGGTGCCACAGCCGACATCTATGCCAACATGGGCAAGACGAGCAAGCACGGTATCGATGCCTCTGTCGACATCAACTGGAGCATCACTCCAAAATGGTGGTTGCAGACCCGTTTCAACTACACCTACTCCACCAGCAAGTACATCCGTGGTGGCGACCTCATCTACCCCGAGCCTTGGCGCAACCGTTTTGGCTACAACCTGAGCCAGCAATGGGGCTACGTGGCCGAGCGACTGTTCATCGACCAGAACGACGTGGAGAACAGTCCACGGCAGGAAGTGGTGGCCGGTGCCACCTATATGGCCGGCGACATCAAGTATGTCGACATCAACAAAGATGGTGTGATCAACTCGAAAGACATGGTGGCCATCGGCTATCCCACCGACCCGGAAATCGTTTACGGCTTCGGTGCCTCTACAGGATACAAGAACTTCGACGTGTCGTTCTTCTTCCAGGGCTCGGCACACTCGTCATTCTTCATCCAGCCCTCGTCAATCGAGCCTCTGGCCAACCACCGCAACGCACTGAAGCTGGTGGCCGGAAACTTCTGGAGCGAGGAGAATCCCGACCCACATGCATTCTGGCCCCGCTTGTCGACAGCCGGTGTGGCCAACAACACGGTCAATTCCACATGGTGGCTGCGCGATGGCTCGTTCCTGCGCTTGAAGACCGTCGAGGTGGGCTACTCACTGCCTACGAAGGTGGTCAGGAAATGGGGCGTGAGCCTGCTGCGCTTCTTTGCTTCAGGAAACAACCTGTTCTGCTTCAGCGACTTCAAGTTGTGGGATCCTGAGATGGGCGGCTATGGTATTGGCTATCCCACACAGAGAGTCTTCAACATTGGCGTGAATTTGGAATTCTGATGAGCGACGTTAAAATGAATAAGAAAATGAAAAAGCATATAAAATACATCTTGTTTGGTATCCTGGCCCTGACAGCCAGCGGTTGCTCCGACTATTTGGACGTGGTGCCAGACAACACTCAGGAGATTTCAGCCCTTTTCAACAGAAAGGAGACCGCCTACAGGGCTTTGGCCACTTGCTATCACTATATCCCTGAGTACGACAACACCTACTCGTTTCTCGGCATGAGCGACGAGATGATCATGAGCATCAACCGCGTGACCGACGGCAAGAACGCCGTCCTGGGCAAGATCAGCGCCGACCAGCCCATCATGAGCTTCTGGTATGGCGACTGGGGTGGCAGTTGGAGCGAGCACGCACCCTGCGAGGCATCGTTGTTTATCCCCTTGCGTATCTGCCACACTTTTCTGAACAATATCGACCGTGTTCCCGACATGTCGCAGAGCGAGAAGAGCCGCTGGAGCGGCGAGGTGAAATTCCTCATCGCCTATTACCACTTCCTGCTGTTCACGCAGTATGGAGCCATCCCCCTCATCAAGGAGGAGACACCCCTCGACGTGTCTGACAAGGCCAACCAGCAGGCCCGCGAGCCGGTAGACTCTGTGGTGAACTATATCGTGAGGATGCTCGACGAGTCGGTTGCCGCCCTTCCCGTGCGTATCATCAACACCTCTGAGCTGGGACGCATCGACCAGCTGATCAACCGCTGTTTCAAGGCCAAGGTGCTGCTGTATGCCGCAAGTCCCTTGTTCAACAACAACCCCCTCTACTACTCGCTGCAGAACAACGACGGCACCAAACTGTTCCCCCAGGACGACAAGCAGGTGGAGCAGCAGAAATGGCAGCGTGCCCTTGCTGCCTACGAGGAGGCGATGAACATGTGCAGGTCGGCCAATGTCCGCCTGTTCAAATATCCGTCGTCCGACTACTCGAAGACCGTCGATGCCCGTAATTTCAGGAACGACTCCATCCGCCTGCCCTATATGTACAACTATCAGTATGCGATGGTGTCGAAATGGAACGAGGAGGTGATCTGGGGCTGCTCACGCACCACCAACCAGGTGTTGTCGTGGCACGAGATACAGCGCTCCATCAACTACAAGAGCTCTGCCGCCACCTCCACCGGAGATGCATGGCAGTGGTTCGGACCTACCCTGAATGCCACGGAGTTCTTCTATACACAGAACGGACTGCCCATGGACGAGGACCCCACATTCGACTACGAGCACAAGGATTCGGTAGTCACCATCACCGCCGACCATAACACCGTGGCACAGGTGGGAGAGCAGACCGCATACATGTTCATGAATAGGGAACCGCGTTTCTACGCCTCTATCGGTTTCGACCGTTCCAGGGTGCGTGGCTATGGCACCCTCTACAACCTGAAGATGCGTTTTCAGGAAGCCAATGGCCGACAGACCCACGACGATATCGACGTGCCCACATCGGGTGTCTTCCTCCGCAAGCTGATGCATCCCGACACGCAGGGCAACGGTACCATCACCCGTTACCCCTGGCCCATCATCCGCTACAATGAGATGATGCTGAGTTATGCCGAGTGTCTCAACGAGGTGTATGGCGAACAACGACAGAGTGAGATTCTTGCCCTGCTCGACACCATCCGCGCCCGCTCGGGTGTGCCCACGGTAGAGACGGCCTGGGCCAATGCCAAGCATACCAACAAGTATATGACCAAGGAGGGCATGCGCGAGATCATCAAGCAGGAGCGCACCATCGAACTGGCTTTCGAGGGCTACCGCAACGACGACGTCCGCCGCTGGCTCGAGGGCTCGAAGTATTTCAACACCAACATCTGGCAGTGGAACTCCGACGCCACCTCTGCCGCCGAATACTATAAGCGGGTGCAAGACCCCGAACTGCTGCATGTGTTTACCACGCGCAACTATCTATGGCCCATTCCTATCGACGAGATGGTGAAGAACCCCAATCTTGTTCAGAATCCAGGATATTGATGGCGTAATGATTCATACGATGAACAACAAACAAAAAAGGAATATGAAAACAATGATCAAATATTGGGCTCTGGCCATAGGGTGCCTGGCAATGACGTTGTCGTTCTCGAGTTGTAGCGATGACGAGACCTCTCTCACTGCACCAACTAACCTGAGCTACGAGCCCACGATGGGCGGGGCAATCATCAGGTATACTCCCCCCAGCAACAACGATTTGCTCTATATCAAGGCTGCCTACACCAACTCGTTGGGCAAGGATGTCTACCGCACGGCAAGTATATATGACAACAAGATCGAGATTGACGGACTGGCCGATGAGACGAAAACCTATACGGTACACATCTCGGCCGTCGACAAATGGGGCGGCGAGACCAGTTCTACGCCCATCGATGTGAAACCCGGCCGCTCGTTCATCAACGTCATCAAGGACAACCTCACCATCAATCCCATCTGCGGTGGATTTGCCGTGATTTGGGAGAATCCAATGGGAGCGTTCGACCAGTCAGCAGACAACAGCGTGGCCAAAATCGTCTACATCGTCGTGGAATACACCAATGCCGAGGGCGAGACACGCACCCGCTACCTGAGCAGCAAGCAAAGGAACGTGAAGGCCAACATCCGCAACGTGTTCGCCGGCAACTACAAGGTGAGCTTCCACGTGGAGGACTCGTCGGGCAACAAGACCGAGCAGAGCTCACCCGCCGTTGTCGAGGTGCCCGAGGAGCAGGAGTCGCTGAAGTTCGTGCAGCATGAGGATCCCATCAACGGAGTCGTCAAGGAGTTCGTGTGGACCCTGGTGCCCCGACTGACAACCCTCCAGCCCGCATGGGAGTACAAGAACGAGGCCATCTTCGACGGCATTATCGACAGCAACACCAGCAACACGCAGAATTATTGCGGTACCGACTGCGACAACTCAAGCGTCACCTATGGCGCCTCCATTCCATGGGACACCGACCAGGTAGACATCGTGATCGACATGCACCAGGTGGTGTCCATATCCAGACTGAAGGCATGGCAACGGGCCTATACCTATGACAGCCAGCCCTATTCGGGTGCAAGCGGACAGACGAGCGGCATCTCCGACGACTATTTCTACTATCAGCCACAGAACCTGAAGCGATTCAAGCTCTTCGGCTCGATGACGCTCGAAGAGGACGACTGGTTCCTGATCAAGGATTGCGACATCTCGTCCAACTCCACCGCCGGCACACTGCCTATCTATTGGACCAATCCGTCGTATTTCGGCCACGAGAATGTCTATATGCCCACCAACGAGAGCTACCAGTATGCCATTGATGGCCATGAGTGGGAACTGGACGCCATGACCGACTCGGTGCGCTACATCCGCGTACGCATGGTGGAGAACTGGGACCTCTCGAAGCGCAATATCGCCGGTATGTCGGAGCTGAACCTCTATGGCTCGATTCTCGTGTCGCACGATGAACTGGCAGCCAAGGAGGCCAGCGAGGCCAAGATGCCACGCAGAAGATAACAAGCAGTAGTAAACAACAACAACCAATCATATGAGACGACTGATTTATTCAATAGCCATTGGCTGCATGGTGCTGTTCACGGCAGTCTCGTGCGAGGATATGGACGACAATTACAAAGAGTATTTGGACAACATACCCACCTACGCCCCGGCAGTGCGCAACCTGAGGGCCGTGTCGCCCGAGCCAGGCCAACTGACACTGATGTGGGACATCGTCGATGCCACCCACCTCATCCAGAAAATGCGCATCGTGGTAAAGAAAACTGCTACCGACATGCGCACGATAGACATTCCCGAGGTGGTCAACGAATATACGGTGACCGACCTGGAACTGCAGGGATACGAGTTCGAGGTCTTCACCATCGACGGCTTCGGCAATCTCTCCATACCGGTGACCGAGACGTTCACCCCCATCCCAGGACGTGAATAGAAATGATGGTAAAGGCGACAAGACATATGGCAGATGGTTTGAGGAGAATGCTTTTCTTCTCAAGCCTTCTTGCCGCCTTGCCGCTGACGGTGTCGTGCAATGAGTCCGACGACGATGGGCCGGCTCCCGAGCCCACGGTGGTCCGCTCGCTCGACATCACCGTCACCGGAGAGAAGATACAGGCCCCGCGTGGCAACATCTATCTCTTCCACAGCAAGGAAACAGACCTCAACTATGCCGTGGGGCGTGAGGCCGACCGCTCGCTGATGCCCAATGGCGAGAAAGCCCCTTTGGTCGACGTGTCGCACCAGTACAATCCTGTCGTGCGCTACGAGAAGGACGGGAAGCCGTTCGCCATACACCCCGTAAGTGCCTACGGCAGCGTCGCCGCCGGCAGTCTCGACACCTATGGTTCTCTTCGCTACAGCCAGATGCATTTCGACATTCCCCAGCTGTCAGGCGAATACGGAACGATAGAGAAGGGAAGCCTCGTGCTGGTGGTCATCGTGCTCAACGATGAGGTGTCGCGCACATGGGTGGTCCACCCGCTCGAACTGCGGCGTAATTATACCATTCATGTGGCCTTGCCCGACCATACGTCACCCACCTATGTGCCCAACAGCGACCTCGGTATCAAATGGTGGCAAGTAGAGGGAAACGAGTAAAAACTTTAAACCGAAACAACAAGATGAAGATACGACTACTTATCTTTTTTCTCTTGGCAGCAGTCTTTCCTGTTGAGCTGACCGCTCAGGAGGGATTTGTCTATACCACCGACGGCACACGCACGTTTTCGCTGACGCGTACCGACATCACGGGTTCGAAAGACGACAACATACATAGTGCCATCGTGCTGAAACCGTCGGAGACCTACCAGTCGATCGACGGCTTCGGCTTCGCCATCACTTATTCTTCCTGCTACAACTTGCTCAAGATGAGCAAGGAAGACCGCACCCAGCTGCTCACCAAGACCTTCTCGCCCACCGAGGGCTATGGGGTGTCGTATGTGAGGATATCCATCGGCTGCAACGATTTCTCCAGTACGGAATACTCGCTCTGCGACGAGAAGGGACCACAAGACGACCTGCTCCGTCATTTCCGTCTCTACACCGACGAGACCGATTATGTGATACCCGTCCTGAAAGAGATCCTTGCCATCAATCCCGACCTCAAGATCATCGGGTCGCCATGGACATGCCCCCGTTGGATGAAGGTGAGAAGCCTTGACAATCTCACTGCCCATAACAGCTGGACCGACGGCCATCTCTCGCCCAGCTACTACAAGACCTATGCCGACTACTTCGTCCGTTTTATCGAGGCCATGGCCGCCGAGGGCATCAACATCTATGCCGTGACCCCTCAGAACGAGCCCCTGAACCCCGGCAACTGCGCATCGCTCTATATGCCCTGGAACGAGGAGGCGGGTTTCGTGAAGCGCATGGCCACCGCATTCAAGCAGGCTGGCCTGTCGACCAAGATCTATCTCTTCGACCACAATTACAATTACGATGGCAAGGAGAGCGAGCAGCAATATCCGGCCAAAATCTACAAGTTGTACGAGAACACTGAGTTTGAGGGCAAGGAACTCGTTGTGGGGGCCGCCTATCACAACTATGGCGGCAATAGCGATGAGCTGAATGTCATCCACGACATGTACCCCGACAAGGAGTTGATCTTCACCGAGGCGTCAATCGGAACGTGGAACAATGGCCGCAACCTCGATTCCTCGCTGGCCGACTGCATGGTGAACATCGGCCTGCATACGATGAACAAACACTGCATTGGCGCCATCGTGTGGAACTTCATGCTCGACATGCAGCGTGGACCCAATCTTGACGGTGGATGCCAGACTTGCTATGGCGCTATCGACATCGCCGACGACTACAAGTCGTATACGCTCAACTCACATTACTACGTCATCTGCCATCTCTCGGCAGTAGTCCGTCCCGGAGCATGCCGCATAGCCACCGAGGGATGGTGGTATAATGGTGTGACCTACACCGCCTACCGCAATCCGGATGGAACGTTGGCCGTGGTGTTCTACAACGCCAACCACAGGCAGCTCAAGGTGAACATCACCGATGGCGAGAACCGTTACGACCAGGTGTCGCTTCCTCCACGTGCAGCTATCTCGGTGCTGATGAACAACAACGGCGGAACTGGCCTACAGTCGTTGCGTGCCGCCTCGCCCTCCAAGGATGCGGAATGCTACTATACCCTGGCTGGCGTGAGGACATCCACGCCTACCACTCCCGGCATCTATATTTGCCAGGGAAAGAAATCCAATAATAAGGAAATCGTAAGGAGATAGAAAGACAATCAATAAAAAAGAAGAAATCAAGAATAATCCTGAAAAGGAATTGAAACAATCTAATTACAATATTCATTCACTAAAAACAGCACATTATGAAAAAATGGTTTACTCGATTAGGCGTGGCGATGGCAATATTCGCGAGCGCCACAGCAGTGCAAGCACAGACGACGCTGGTCATCGATGGCTCCAGGGGTTATGATGGCACGTTGGTGAAAGGACAGGACTACATCCTGCCCGGCACTGACGAGACGTGGTATGCAATGCCCGACATCTTCACCCACAAGTCGGGTGAGGTGTGGACTTTCCAGGCCTACGGCCAGGCCGACTATGCCTATTGGTTCACTGCCGACCCCGACAAGAAGTATATCAATGTCGAATATCGGCAGGTTGACGACGACCCCGAGTCGGCTTTCGCCAACTGGGACATCAACCATGCGCTTTACATCAATGGCAGCAACAACATCGGATTCCCCAGCTACCAGGTGAGTCCCATCAACTGGCAGGGCGGCGCTGATGTCGTGCTTCCACAGGTAGAGCCCAACGTGTATCGCATCACGCTGGTCTTCGGTCAGCAGCTGAATGCCGACGCACAGGTCAACTTCAAGTTCTTCAAGGGCAAGAACTGGGGCGGCGACATCTTGCCAGGCACAGGCGAGGGCAACATCTGGATGGAGGAGAATCCTTATCTCTATGTTGGCGGACAGGATGGTGCCAGCGGCGACAATGGCAACATCTACTCGCAGAGCACTGCCTCGTTTGGCAATGGCGACAAAATCTCCGTCACCGTCGACATGAACCAGACCCCTGGCAAGGTGACCGTGGATTATGTGGAATATGTGCCAACCGACTTCCCCACCTTCAATGGTGTCAACATGACCAAGGCTGGCAACAACTACTTCTATGAGGCTGCGCTCACACAGGGCGGTGAGTTCACCCTTGGCAACACCTCTTCCATCGACATGGACATTGCCAACGCCTATGTCGACGAGTTCGCTGCCACCAACCTGGGCAACGGCACTTTCAAGTTCAATGCTATCAGCGGCAACTATACCGTCATGGTAATGCCTACGATGAACTACGTGAAGATATTCCCCGGTTTTTATGAGGCACCGGGCACGTTCACCAACGACAAGGCCTTGTGGATCATTGGCTCCAACATCGGCCAGCCCACATCGGCACAGAACAACTCCAACTGGAGCGCATCGCTCCTCAATAGTATTCCTGTGGCCCAGGTGAGCGAGAATGTGTACAAGATCGCTTTCACCTATGGACAGGAACTGACAGGCATCAACTTCAAGTTCTTCGGCCAGTATGGCTGGGGCACTGAGTTCCACGGCGAGGACCTCGCAATGGAGCCCAACGACTATTTCTACATCAATACCCCGCAGGGCGAATGGGTATACGATGAGGACGGAAACGAGACCTACCAGCGTGGTGGCGACGATGGAAACATCTTTGGTGGTGCCGCTCCTCTGGGCAAGGGCGACAAGGTGACGTTCACCATCGACCTCAACGGCTTCGTTGCCGGCGATCCCGTCCACGACATCCAGGCTGTGCCCGGAAAGGTCACTGTGGAGTACAGTCCCTCACAGGCACCCAAACCTCAGTTCAACGGCGTGGATATGATTCCCAATGGCGACAACTACGTGGCCGAGGTTGAGTTGAACCAGGGCGACATCTTCACCATTACGGCACCCAATTTCGACATCGACAACGTCTACACCGACAACCAGTTCGCAGAGCGTCTGGGCAACGAGAAGTTCGAATTCGGCGCTGTCAGCGGCAAATATACCGTCGTGCTGATGGAGGGCCAGAACAACCTGAAGATATTCCCCGGCACCATGAGCGCGCCTGCCAACATCCATGAGGGAGGCCTCTGGATTATCGGCGAGGGCATCGGCCGTCCGAATGTCAACAACAACGCTCCAGGCTGGAACACCGGCGCAATGGTCGACATTCCCGTGGCCCAGGTGGCACCGAACATCTACCGCTACGTAGTGACCTGCGGCGTGGAGATGTGGGACAACTGGTGCAACTACAAGTTCTTCGGTCAGCCCAACTGGGGCATCGAGTTCGTGCCTAACACCGACTATGCCATCACCACCGACAACGAATACCTGCAGATTGGCGAGAGCGACGGAAATGTGTCGTTCAAGGGCGTCTTCGAGTGGGATAAGACCTACACTGTGACCATCGACTTCACCGCAGGCCTGAATGCCGGCGTGATGACCGTGGTGGAGGGTTCTCCCGAGACGGGCGTGAAAGACATCCAGACCTTCGGCGAGCAGCCCGCAGGTGCCATCTACACCATCTCTGGCGTGCGCGTGGAAAGACCCACACAGCATGGTGTCTATATCATCAATGGGAAAAAGGTTGTAAAGTAGTTCTATTCAGGGGAAACGGCCGTGGCGCTTGACTTGTCATGGCCGTTTCAAAAAAAACGTCAAGAGCCCTCGCACCACAGTCGGTGCGAGGGCTCCTGGCATTATAGGGTGCGTCAAAAATAGGCTGTCGCTCGCTGTAGCGATGCAGCATGCTGCGTCCGCCAGCGGCTTCAAAATCTTATTTCAATGGGTTCCAGCCTTGGGCGAGCAGGTCGAGCTCGTTGCCGTCACGGGCCACTAACTTCATGCCCATGCTGGCATCGGTGATATGGCCGATGAGGCGCACGCCCTCCATCTGCTCCACTTTCTCGTAGTCGCCGATGCTCACGGTGAAGAGCAGCTCATAGTCCTCGCCGCCATTCAGGGCGCAGGTGGTGACGTTCATGTTCAGCTCCTCCGCCATCAGGGCGGTCTGGTAGTCGATGGGGACGTTTTTCTCGAAGATGCGGCAGCCGCAGCCGCTGCGCTCACAGATGTGGTGCAGCTCGCTGCTCAGACCGTCGCTCACGTCCATCATCGAGGTGGGGCGCACGTTCATCGCACGGAGGCTCTTGATGATGTCGCCACGGGCCTCGGGCTTGATTTGCCGCTCTATCAGGTATTCCTTCCCGGCGAAGTCGGGCTGGAAGTGGGCCAGCTCGTCGAGCACGGCCTTGTTGCCTGCCTTGCGGGCCTCATCCACCTGCTGGTAGTATACCGACTTCTCGCGCTCGAGCAGTTGGAGCCCCATGTAAGCCGACCCTAAGTCGCCGGTCACGCAGATGAGGTCGGTGTCCTTGGCGCCGCCACGATACACGATGTCTTCCTTGCTGGCCTCGCCGATGCAGGTGATGCTGATGGCAAGGCCCGTCATCGACGAGGTGGTGTCGCCACCCACGATGTCAACGCCCCATTTCTCGCAGGCCAGGCGCAGTCCATCGTAGAAGGCCTCCAGGTCTTCCACGCTGAAGCGCTTGCTCAGTGCGATGCTCACCAGCATCTGCCGGGGGGTACCGTTCATGGCGAAGATGTCGCTGATGTTCACCATGGCCGACTTGTAGCCTAAGTGCTGCATGTCGATGTAGGTCAGGTCGAAGTGGATGCCCTCCATGAGCATGTCGGTGGTGATGAGCACCTCCTTGTCGGGATAGTGCATCACGGCACAGTCGTCACCCACCCCCACGAGAGTCGACGCGTTCTGGGGCTTGATGTTGTCGGTGAGGCGGTGAATCAGACCGAACTCACCCAGTTTTGATATGTCCATAGGCCGTTATTCCTCTGCTCTGCGGATCATCTCTCTCATCAGCTCGGCCATCAGGGGCTGGGCCTTGTTGGCGGCCTCCTGCACCTCCTCGTGGCTCACCTCCACGGCCTCGTCGAAACCGCCAAGGTCGGTGATGATGCTCACGCCGAAGCAGCGGATGCCACAATGACGGGCCACAATCACCTCAGGCACCGTGCTCATGCCGATGGCGTCGCCACCCATGATGTGGTACATACGGTACTCGGCAGGGGTCTCGAAGGTGGGACCCTGCACACCCACATACACGCCGTGCTGCAGCTTGATGCCTTTCTCTTTGGCAATGGCGTCGGCCTGGGCCACCAGAGACAGGTCGTAAGGCTCATGCATGTCGGGGAAGCGTGGGCCGGTGGGGAAGTTCTTTCCACGCAGCGGATGCTCGGGGAAGAGGTTGATGTGGTCGGTGATGACCATGATGTCGCCAATACTGAACTGGGGGTTCATTCCTCCTGCGGCATTCGACACGAAGAGAGTCTTGATGCCCAGCTCGTACATGGTGCGCACGGGGAAAGTCACCGCTTTCATGTCGTATCCCTCGTAGTAGTGGAAACGGCCTTGCATCGCCATGATGTCAACACCGCCCAGCTTGCCGAAAATCAGCTTGCCGGCATGTCCCTCTACGGTCGAGACAGGGAAGTTGGGGATTTCGGTATAGGCAATCTCATAACTGTCGGTTATCTCTGAGGCCAGCTGGCCGAGTCCGGTGCCCAGGACGATGGCGGTCTTAGGCTGTGTGGTCATCCTTTCCTTTATCCAGGATGCCGTCTCTTGTATTTTCTGATACATAGTGCTTGATTATTTGGTCGAAAAGTGTTTGTTTGTCTTCAAGTATCCTTACCCTGATGGGCAGTTGGTAGAGGTGGTGGCGGGCCTCGTCGCTCAGCATCTTCGTGGCTGTGAGCCTCACGGCATCTTTCTCGGTGGTGATGATGCACCGGGGCTGGGGAAGCGCGTCGAAGGCGGCCTGGATGTCGGCGATGTCGGCTGGCGAGAAACGGTGATGGTCGGGATAGGAGAGATGCTGCACATGGCCACAGTGTTTCCCTATCTCTTTCAGCAGTGGGGTGGGGTTGGCAATGCCACTCACCACCAGTACATGCTCCTCGTCGGGGAGCTGCGAGAGGGCGATGTCCTCACCACAGAACAAGGGCTGAAGCTGTTGATACTCCATGCAGGAGAAGAACAGCTGCTGGTGGGGTGAGGGTCGCAGCGACCGCGTCACACGGCTGGTCTCAGAGGCCGGGAGCGGTACGGGGCATTTGGTCACTACGATGATGTCGGCACGCCGCTTGCCGCTTGCTGGCTCTCGCAGTCGGCCGGCAGGGAGCAGCAGGTCGTCGGTGATGAGCCGGTGGTAGTCCACCAGCAGGATGCTCAGCCCGGGCTTCACGTAGCGGTGCTGGAAGGCGTCGTCGAGCAGCACCACCTCGATGTCGCGGGTCGCGGGCGAGGAGAGCAGGCGGTCGATGCCGTCGACGCGGTCTTCGTCTACAGCCACGGCCACATTGCCAAACTTGCTCTTGATCTGCTTGGGCTCGTCGCCGATGTCGCGTGGGGTCGACGAGTTGTCGGCAAGTACGAACCCGCGGGTGGCACGCTTGTAGCCACGGCTCAGTACGGCCACTTTGAAACTGGGCCGTAACATTCGGATGAGGTATTCCACATGGGGGGTCTTGCCCGACCCGCCCACTGTGATGTTGCCTACCGAGATGACGGGAATGTCGAAACTGCGGCTCTTCAGCAATCCCTTGTCAAAACAGAGGTTGCGCGCACGCACGCCCAGCCCGTAAAGCCAACTGGCTGGCAGAAGCCATTTGTACGTCTTGAAACCGCTTGACATGCACCGTGAAGGGTTATTTGATGTTCAGCACGAATGGCACGCGGGCCTGGATGGCATTCTGATGGTTGATGTCTACCATCAGGCGTACGGGCTCGTACAGGTCGCCAAGATAAGAGCGCATGGTCTCGTCCAGATAGTTGCCGTTGTTGCCAGTGGCCTGGCTCAGCAGTTGTTCGAACATGTCGGGCTGTGCGGGATACGATGCGGTGTGGTATTCCTTGAGCTTGGCCAGCTGTGCGGCTTTGGCCACAGCAACGTCAAGACCGCCAAGCTCGTCCACCAACTTGTTCTTCAAAGCGTCCTGGCCCAGCCACACACGGCCTTGGGCCACTTGCTCGATGGCATCCACGCTCTGCTTGCGGCCGTCGGCCACGCGCTTGCGGAACAGCTGGTAGCCACGGTCGATGTAATGGCCCAGATAGGTCATCTCCTCCTCGGTGAAAGGACGCGACCTCGTGCCGAAATTGCTGAACTTGTTGGTCTTCACCTCGTCGAACTTCACACCCAGCTTGTCTTTCAGCAGACCGCTGACGTCGGGGAACATGCCGAAGATGCCGATGCTGCCGGTGAGCGTGGTGGGCTCGGCCACAATCCACTGGCTGCCGCAACTGATGTAGTAGCCGCCAGAGGCTGCCATGCCGCCCATCGAGACCACGAAGGGCTTCTTGGCCTTCAGCTTCTCGAGCTGGTGCCAGATTTGCTCCGAGGCATAGGCGCTGCCGCCACCGCTGTTCACGCGGAGCACCACGGCCTTCACGTTGTCGTCGTTGGCGAGCCGCTCAATGTCCTTGCATACCACCTGGGCGTCGATCACCGGACCGTTGGACCCTAAACCCTGGGCGCCACCGTCCACGATGTCGCCAACGGCGTAGTAGACGGCTATCTCATCGCCATCGTTGTCCTTGCCTTTCACGTTGGCCATCTCGGCGAGGGTTACCTGGTTGATGGCCTCGTCGTCCTTCAGTCCGAGTTTCTTCTTCACCTCTGCTTTCACTTGGTCGGTATAGAGCAGACCGTCGATCATCTTCTTCTTTATCAGGTCCTCGCCCTTGCACAGCATGATCATCTGGTCGGCGTAGGCGTTCAGTGAGTCGATACTGATATTGCGGCTCTCCGATACCCCTTTGAGCATATTGTCCCAAAGACCGTTCACATACACCGTCACCTGCTCGCGGTTGGCATCGCTCATCTTGTCGGCGATGAATATCTCCGTGGCACTCTTGTAGGCGCCTACTTTGGTCACCTGCATCTTCACGCCAAACTTGGCCATGGCGTCTTTCAGGAACATCGGCTCCGAGGCGATGCCACTCCATTCCACCATGCCTTCGGGGTTCATGTATACCTTGTCGGCCACAGAGGCCAGGTAGTAGGTCGACTGGGTGTAGGTGTCGCCGTAGGCGATGATCCACTTCTTGCTTTTCTTGAAGTCGAGCAGAGCACGGCGAAAAGCCTGGAGAGAGGCATGGGAGTCGGCAGAGAACATGCCTGCCTCGATATAGATGCCCTTGATGTCGTCGTTGTCCTTGGCTTTCTCAATGGCCTTGAGCAC
The DNA here is from genome assembly GCA_900320585.1 of uncultured Prevotellaceae bacterium. Lineage (GTDB taxonomy): Bacteria > Bacteroidota > Bacteroidia > Bacteroidales > Bacteroidaceae > Prevotella. The sequence continues at coordinate 27,501 of ONSV01000017.1, forward strand.
CTCGTCGAGCCCTATCGAGTTTACACCATTGCCAGTGAGAAAACTCAGTCCTAAGTCGGTGCTGCTCCGTTCCTCGAGTGCTCCGCTGAGGTTGAGCACCATCACGCTGTTCGAGTCAATCGTTTTCACGCTGCTGCCCGAGGCGATCATGCCCACGATGCACATCATTCCGATGATACCGGCAATCAAGAGAAAAAGGAAAATGCCCACTATCGTGGCACAGGTCATTTTGAAAAATTCTTTCATTGTCTTTGTTTGTTTAATCTTTATTGATTTTGCAAACTTACACAATTTTTTTCATTATCGCTCACGATGAATATGAAATATTCTTAATCACCGCACAAAAGCAAAGGATTTGCAACAAAAATGAATGGATGCATGTTCTATCTCATTTTTTTTATTTACATTTGCAGAAACAAATTACTGACACGATGAAAAAACTATTCCTTCTGATGCTTGGCTGCGCCATGGTGGCTTCAGCCAGCGCGCGCAAACCTAAAGTGAAACTCGAATTGTTCCCCGACGGAACTCCTATTTCTACTTGGTTCAGCGACACCTCCAGGGTCGACGTGAACAGCTTGGGAAAGAAATACTCACTTACCGATTATGGTGTGAAGACCGACAGCAACCTGGTGCAGACAGAGGCCATACAGGCTGTCATCGACCTCGCTGCCCGTGAGGGTGGGGGAGTGGTGGTGGTGCCTCAGGGCACCTTCCTCAGCGGGTCGCTCTTTTTCAAGAAAGGCACCCACTTGAAGGTGGAGGGACGCCTAAAGGGGTCCGACCGTATCCGCGACTTCAAGATTCTCGACACCCGCATGGAGGGACAGTCGCTCAAGTATTTCGCAGCCCTCGTCAATGCCGATGGCGTGGATGGGTTCACCATCACCGGGCCTGGCGTGATCGATGGCAACGGCAAGGCCTACTGGGAGGAGTTTTGGATCCGAAGGGAGTACAACCGGCAGTGCACCAACCTCGAGGCCATGAGGCCACGTCTCACTTATATCTCGAATAGCACCAACGTCACGGTGCAGGATGTGAGGCTCATCAACAGCCCGTTCTGGACCAACCATGTCTACAAGAGCGACCATGTGCGCTTCCTCGGATGCCACATCTTCTCGCCCACATCGGGCATCAAGGCTCCCAGCAGCGATGCCATCGACCTGGATGTATGCCACGACGTGCTCGTGCATGGATGCTATATGAGCGTGAACGATGATGCCGTGGTGCTCAAAGGCGGAAAGGGCACCTGGGCCGACAAGGATCCCAACAATGGCCCCAACTACAACATTATTATAGAAGACTGTGTGTATGGCCGGGTGCATGGATGCCTCACGCTGGGCAGCGAGTCACTCTACGACAAGAATATTGTCCTCCGCCGGTGCAAGATCACTGAGGCCACCCGGGTGCTCTGGCTCAAGATGCGCCCCGACACACCCCAGCATTATGAGTATGTCACCGTCGAGAATGTGGAGGGCAACTGCGGCAGCTTCCTTGTCGTTCGCCCATGGACGCAGTTCTTCAAGCCCGAGGACCGCGACGACATGCCACTCTCTACTTGCAACAACATCGTGATACGTAATATCAACATGGACTGCAAGAACTTCTTCGATGTGGGGACGTCCGACAAATACCAGCTGCGCGATTTCACCTTCGAGAACTGCAAGGTGCGCGACCAGAAGAAAGCCTTTGACGCCAGCCTGATAGAGAACTGCGTGGTGAAAAACCTCGTGGTGGAATAAACTCTTTTTGGGGGCTATTCTAGATATTCTAGATTTTCTAG
>ONSV01000104.1 GCA_900320585.1 uncultured Prevotellaceae bacterium
AATTCACCTTATTATGTTCAATGGTGTTTAATTGGAGTAATGTCTGAACTCCTGAACTTCTGTAACTTCTGAACTCCTTTCAACTTGCTAAAGTTGAGTTACTATTTGATCTTGGCCTTCGGACAATGCTTGCTGATATAGTCGTAGACAAAATCGAAATCTTCATCCTCCACATATACTTGGTTCCTGCTGAGAAATTCGTTCACCATGATAAGATGCATCCACCTCACGGCTTTCACCTTTCGCACGACTCTGAATTCAGAGGTCATCGAGGTCCTGCTCGCGGCAAGCATTCCAGCGCCCGCTACTGTGGGCCTGCGCGACAGCAATCCGACCAGCGCCGTCAGCAAGCTGATTTTCTTGCCCACACTTTTCGACTTTGCCGTCTGCTGGTGCTCCACGCCATTCTCGTCCATGATAAAGTGCACGGTGTATTTCCAGCCCACCAAGGCGGCATAAAGCGGAAATGCAAGGATGAGCAGTCCCAATAAAATGACAACCATGAGGCCCACTATCTTCAGGATGGTTTGTGTCGATTCAATGTTGATGCCGTCCTCGCACGTCACAAGTACAAGCATTAATATAGCGACAATACCTACCGTAATGGCTAATGCCCTGACGACCTCGAGTATCACGGCGGGATTCTTGAACAGATGCAACTCGTATATCCAGTGGTACTTGCCGTCGGGGTACAATTTCACCCGGTTGTCGTAGGCGTAATTTTCCTTGTTTGGCTTTTTCCTTGGTTTGGCGGGCTTTTTCTTTCCTGTAGCCGACGCATCTTGTGGCACAAGATTCTTGTCTTGCCCAACCAGCGAGTTGTCTTTTGGAACCAAAGGATTTCCTTGCTCTTCCATATTGTCGTTCTGTTAGTTAGTGATTTTAGTTAAACCATTGCTCTAATTCCGTCTCGCCAAGGCGAGCGAACGGCCGGGGCACTTCTTCGTGCCATTTGCAAAGATATGAAATCCTTTTCACATACGCAAGTGATGGCGTGGGTTTTATACAGAGCAGAATTGGGCAAAAAATATTGACGGTTTCCAAAATATTACGTAATTTTGTGGCCATACACATGCAACCTTATTTATCCTGGAATCATATGAATATCAACCGACATTTTCACGTATTCGCAGCCATTGGCATCATGCTCATGGCAACGACCGCCTGCGACGGCATCAAGTGGACAGAGCAACCCACCGGCACGTTCATGACCGTCACCCAGAAAGGGGGTCCCACACTGGGCTACTCGCCCTCTTCAGGCGTCAAGATCCTTACCGTCGACGGCTATGCCTTCAAAGACCTCAACCACAACGACTCGCTCGATGCCTACGAAGACTGGCGTGTTAGTCCGCAGGAGCGTTCCGCCGACATGGCTTCCAAACTCTCCATCGAGGAGATTGCCGGACTGATGCTCTACAGTAGCCACCAGTCGGTGCCCATGGTGCCGCGGATGGGCTTCGGCGCCTCTCCCTATGGTGGAAAGTCGTTTGAGGAGAGTGGGGCAAAAGCCTCCGACTTGTCCGACGACCAGAAGAAGTTCCTCCGCGACGACCATCTGCGTGCTGTGCTGGTGACCAGTGTGGAGAGTCCGGCCGTGGCCGCCCAGTGGAACAACAACATGCAGTCGTTTGTCGAGGGACTCGACCATGGCATCCCCGCCAACACCAGTTCCGACCCGCGGCATGAGGCCAAGGCCACCACGGAGTTCAATGCCGGTGCGGGGGGACAGATCTCGCAGTGGCCCACGTCGCTCGGTCTGGCCGCCACTTTCGACCCGCAGCTCATGCGCCGTTTCGGCGAGATAGCCGCTGCCGAATACCGCGCCCTGGGCATCGCCACCGCCTTGTCGCCTCAGGTCGATATCGCTACCGAACCTCGCTGGTTCCGCTTCAGCGGCACCTTCGGCGAGGACCCGCAACTCTCCACCGATCTGGCCCGGGCCTACTGCGACGGGTTCCAGACCACTCCCGAGACGAAAGGGTGGGGCAACAGGAGTGTCAACGCCATGGTGAAGCACTGGTATGGCTATGGCGCGCAGGAGGGCGGCCGCGACTCCCACTTCGCTTCTGGCAAGTATGCCGTCTATCCCGGAAACAACCTGGCCATGCCCAAACGTCCGTTCACCGAGGGCGCGTTCCGTCTCGAGGGTGGCACGCAGATGGCCTCGGCCGTGATGCCCATCTACAGCATCCTCTGGAACCAGGACCCGTCGGGCGAGAACGTGGGTGGTAGCTTCAGCAAATGGATGATCGAGAAGCAACTTCGTGAGGATGCCCATTTCGAGGGTGTGGTATGCACCGACTGGGGCATCACCAAGGACATGAAGGTGCTCGACAGTCCGATGGGCGGAAAGCCATGGGGCGTGGAGCATCTCAATGAGGTGGAGCGGCATTACAAGATCCTGCAGGCCGGCGTCGACCAGTTTGGTGGCAACAACGAGATTGGGCCTGTGCTCGAGGCTTACCAGATGTGGAGCAAGGAATTTGGCGAGCAGAGCGCCCGTGAGCGGTTCGAGCAGAGTGCCCGCCGCCTGCTGCTCAATATGTTCCGTGTGGGCTTGTTCGAGAATCCCTACCTCGACCCTGCCGAGACCGAGCGCATCGTTGGCAATCCGGAGTTCATGAAGGAGGGCTACGAGGCCCAGCTCAAGTCGGTGGTGATGCTCAAGAACCACGCCAACAGCGTGCTGCCCGTAAAGGAAAAGAAGAAGGTGTGGGTGCCCAAGCGCCATTTCCCCGCCATCCCGGGCATGTGGGGAGGCATCTCCGAGGAGAAGACCGTTGAGCCCATCGACACCGCCCTGGTGGCCAAGTATTTCGAGGTGGTCGACCAGCCCGAGAAGGCCGACTTCGCCATCTGCCTCATCCAGGAGCCAAGCACTGGCGTTGGCTACAGCACCGCCGACGTGAGGAAGGGTGGCAACGGCTATATGCCCTTCAGCCTGCAATACGACGATTACAAGGCCATTGGTGCCCGTGCCGTCAGCATTGCCGGTGGCGACCCGATGGAGAAGACCACCAACCGCAGCTTCAAGGACAAGACCATCACCACCTACAACCGCGACGATATGGTGATGGTGGCCGACGCGAGGAAAAAGATGGGCGGGAAACCCGTGATTGTCATCGTCGAGACCGGACGCCCCATCGTGCTTGCCGAAATCGAGCCTCTTGCCGACGCCTTGCTCATCTCGTTCAATGTGCAGCACCAGGCATTGCTCGATATCATCAGCGGCAAGAGCGAGCCCTCTGCGCTGCTGCCCATGCAGATGCCTGCCGATATGGCCACCGTGGAGGAGCAGCTCGAGGATGTGCCCCACGACATGCGCTGCTACACCGATGTCGACGGCCATAGCTACGACTTCGCCTTCGGATTGAACTGGAGCGGTGTCATCAACGACAGTCGTGTGAAAAAATACCGCATACAAAAATAACCGCCGATATGCGTCAGTCAGGACTGTCCATCACCTTCAACATTTTTCCCGGCGACCATGAGTGGCAGGTGTGGCGAAAATCGCTTCACGACTTCGCTCAGAAGTTGTTCCGATAGCATATAAAGCGTCTTGGTGGGCTGGCAAATCCACATTGTAACAAAAGGAAAAGTATTAGGGATTTAAAAGAAAGGATAATCTAATAATCTTCCGTACCTTTACACCCAAATTAGAACTAACCAAAATAAACAGACGCTTTATGAAGAAAATTGCTTGGGTGATTATGGGAGTTTGCATGCTCTCATCATCCCTCAAAGTGAAAGCCGAGGTAGATCCGAACTTCCATATCTACATTTGTTTCGGCCAGTCAAACATGGAAGGTAACGCCCAATGGCAGTCGCAGGATGTGGGAAATGTGGATGAACGTTTCCAGATGTTGGCTACCTGCAACTTCGATAATCCCAAACGCACGCTCGGCAACTGGTACAAGGCCGAGTGTCCTATTGTCAGCCCCCAGGGAAAGCTGGGTCCCACCGACTATTTCGGCCGCACGATGGTGGCCCACCTGCCCGACATCAAGATCGGTGTCATCGCAGTGGCTATGGGCGGCAGTCCCATCGAGATGTTCGACAAGGACAAATATCAGCAGAAACTGAACGAAAATCCCAACGAGTGGTGGGCACAGCTGTCTAAATGGTATTATGGCGGCAACCCCTATGGACGTATCATCGAGATGGCCAAGAAAGCCCAGGAGGTGGGTGTCATCAAGGGCATCCTGCTGCATCAGGGCTGCTCCAACTGTGGCGACCCCAATTGGCCCGACATGGTGAATAAGATTTATAAAGACATGCTCAAAGACCTTGGCCTGCAGGCGGCCGACGTGCCCCTGTTCGCCGGCGAGGTGGAGTATCAGAATATGGGCGGTGGCTGCTCCAGCCATAACGTACAGGTCGACCGCCTGCCCAGCGTCATCCCCACATCCCATGTGGTGTCGGCCAAATACCTGCCCGGCAACGGCTCCGACCCCTGGCATTTCTCTGCCCAGGGCTATCGCTACTTCGGTCAGCGCTATGCGCAGATTGCATTGAGCGCCATTTATGATATCGACATCGATGTCGACCAACCCGATGTTCCCGAGACGCCAAAGGAGATCGACCACCGTTTCACCGCGCTGACCGAGATCAAGACCGCCCATTTCGCCATCATCGACGAGAGCGAGCAGAAGGCATTCTATGGGCGCCATGAGCAGTTCCTGGGCTATGGCGATTTCTCACAGGCCTTCGCAGAGCTCAATTCGGGCTATCTCTTCAAACTGGCGAAAACCGGTGGCGGCTTCCGCCTTCGCCTCATCACTCCCGAGGACAAGGACTTCATACTCACGGGCGACTTCGGTTTCCTGAACTCGCAGAATTTGGATGGCGATCGCTGCTTCTTCGGCGGGGTGAACGGCCAGAATGGCCAGGACCTCCCCAAGGGTGCCGTATGGGACATCCAGTATGTCGAGGGCAAGGGCTTCTCCATCAGGAATGTGGGCACGGGCAAGTATCTGAAGACCAACGATGCGGCCAAGTACGACGAGCCTACTTATTTCACGCTCTGCACGCTGAAAGATGGCACGTCGGGTATCTCCGAGAACGCGATGACCAACACCCTGAACCCGTCCACCGCCAAAGGGTGGTATACGCTCGATGGCCGCAGACTCAGCCAGAAGCCTACCCAGCGCGGCCTGTATATCGTCAACGGCAAGAAGGTGGTCATCCAGTAAGAGGAATGATGGATTTCAGCGAACTCCCGAAGACAAGGCTATTGTCTGAACTTCCTGAAGACAAGGCTAATGTCTGAACTCCTGAACTTCTGAACTCCTGAACTTCTAAAGTTGAGCGAACGCGAAACATCAATAAAAAATCACATATTTCAATTAGAACGATGAAGAGAATAATCAAAACCTGTCTGTTGCTGGCAGCATTGTCGATACCTACGGCATTGTCTGCCCAGCTGTCCTCCAACCCCGACAAGTTCCTGGGCAACATCACCACAAGGGGCAATGTGGAAGCCGGTGGCGGCGTACCCCTGTATTACGAACTCTGGAACCAGATTACCTGCGAGAACGAGTCGAAATGGGGGTCGGTAGAGGGAAACCGTGGAAATTTCAACTGGGGCTGCGATAGGGCGTTCAACTATGCCAAGCAGCACGACTTCACCTACAAGTTCCACGCGCTGGTGTGGGGTGCGCAGTATCCCAACTGGTTGCCCAACCTGTCGCCAAAGGAGCGCTTCGCCGCCATCACCAATTGGTTCGATAACGTGAAGGCGAAATACAACACCTTGCCCCTCATCGACGTGGTGAACGAGGCTGTGGGCAGGCACCAGGATGGCAACCCCATGATGAAGGAGTCGCTGGGCGGTGGCGGAAAGACCGGCTTCGATTGGCTCATCAAGGCCTTCGATATGGCTGGCCAGCGTTGGCCCGATGCCATTAAGATTTACAACGACTACAACTCTATCCGGTGGGATGTCGACAACTACATCACACTGGTGCAGACGCTGCGCGATGCCGGAGCTCCCATCGATGCCTACGGCAACCAGTCGCACGAACTGAGCGACATCAGCACCACCGAGTTGAGCAATGTGCTTCAGAAGCAGCAGGATGCCCTCCACATGCCGATGTACATCACCGAGCTGGATATCGACAAGGCAAACGACGCCCAGCAGAAGTCGCAGTACGAGAAGATTCTGCCGCTGATGTGGGAGGCTCCCTATTGCGCCGGCGTCACCCTGTGGGGATATATCCATGGCGCCACCTGGGTCGACAACTCTGGCCTCTACAAGAATGGTGCTGAACGCCCCGCAATGACCTGGATCAAGGAGTATATGGCCACCGATGCCGCCAAGAATGCCGTGAGTCCTTACCCGGGAATGAAGAAAGAGGCTTCTGTCTATATCCGTCCCGCTTCGCTGAAAGTGGTCAAGGGCGACGTGCTCCCCATCAAGGTGCATGCCCGTCTGGCCACCAAGACCATAGAGAAGGTGGATTTTTATGTCGAGGAAGAACTGGTAGCCACCATGACCGAGGCTCCTTATATTGTAGAGTATGAAGTGCCGGCAAGAATCTCGTCGGGTTGGAAGAACACGAAGGCTGTGGTCACCGCTACCGACGGCTCCACCTACGAGCGCTATGGCCGCTTCGCCGTGGTGAGCGGCACTACCAAGCACGAGCCCTTCGGCGAGGTGCCCGAGATGCCTGGCACCATCAAGATCGATGAATACGACCAGGGTGTGTCGGGCGTGTCGTTCTACAATGCCCAGCGCAACATCTCTACCTCCATGAAGACCGACCAGTGGATGGACTACACCGTCGATGTCAAGGAAGACGGTGCTTATTCCTTCGATGCCACAGTGGCCTCCACAACATCAAATGGCAGGTTCCACTTGGCAGAGTATAGCCTCGACAGCCTTTCGTTCCTCACCGAGTTCACGACTGTTCCCAAGACGGGTGGTTCCAACGAGTGGAAGACGCTGCACGGCTACCTGAAGAGCGACCTGAAGGCTGGTCGCCACGTCATCACCATGCTCGTCGACCAGGGTGGCTTCTACATCAAGGAAATCAAGCTCAACCGCTTCATCGAGGGCGATGGCTCATGTCTGTTGAAGACGTTCAGCGGTGCCTACGGAGTGGGCGACAATGTCGTCATCTCTGCAAGGGCCACGTCGAAGAACAGCACCATCAGCGAGGTGCGTTTCTATGCCGACAATCTGCTGATAGGCACTGCTACCTCGTCGCCTTACGAGTGCGTGTTCACGCCTACCGAGAAGAAAACATACGAGATCATGGCCGTGGCCATCAATGCCGAGGGTGGTGAGAAAGTGTCGAACCCGCGCTATCTGGAGATAACCAGCGACACGCCGCTCGACATCCAGACCATCGAGAGCGAGGAGCCTGACACACCCGCCTACAACCTCATGGGTGTGCCTGTAGACGACAGCTATCGTGGTATCGTCATCAAGAACGGTAAGAAATACGTGGTGAAGTAATCGGGTAGAAATCCTAAAATATCGGGTATATTGCCAAACACCTGCTTGGCAATATACCCGATTTCTTTTATTCAAGAATCTTGGTCACATCGGCGAGGCTCTTCGACTCTACGCTGCCCTTGCCTTCTCTTTGCACATACACATGGCCTGTCAGGTCGTCTACGGCTGTCACCACATAGCCAGGACGGTATTCGCTCACCCATGATGCCCATACCTTGTCGCCTACCTTGATTTTCTCTTTGAAGGGAACAAGGCGCACGTCAGCCTTGTTGTATGCTTCTATCTTGCTGCCGAAGCCCAACACCAGCACCTTGTTGCCCTCCACGTGGATGAGCGTGCCTTTCAGCCAATCATTACCCTTCTTGATGGCCAGCTGCGCGCCACTTTGCCACTGTCCGTCTTTGAGAACGGCAAACGATCCGGGCTTCAGTTGTTCTCCCTTCCTTTTCTCCTCCAGTTTCTGACTTTCGGGGTTGTCGGGCCATGTCAGGTCAAAGTAGCATACCTTGGGCTCCTGCGGGTTGCTGTCGTCCACCACGATAGCCCGTTGCATGCCGCTTCCCGACTGCCACCATGTGAGCACCACGTCGCCTTTCTTTGCCTTGGCTTTCTTGGGCAGGGGGATGATGAGTGCGTTGGGCATCTCCACCTCACCGTTGAACTTGTCAAGCTTTGTCTTTTCCTTGCCCACCTCCTTCACGGTGGCGTCGTAGAAGATGAGCACGGCTTTAGGCAATGGCTCGCCTTTCTCCACCGTACTGGGATAGTAGGAATAAGGACTTAATACGGTTTGCCCCACCTCCAGTTTTAGTTTCACGCCTTGAGGGAAGTCCCATGGCCAGGCATTGTAGTCATTTTCTTGTGAGAACACAGGCATGGCAATGGTCAGGGCCATCACGCAAAGAATGGTTTTTAGCGATTTCATCATGTTCTTTCTTTGGTTTTTTTAGTTGATATCAAATCATCCACCCCATATAGGGCATAGAATCATAGTACAAAGGTAAGGAATTATCAAATATAATCAAAACAGGAAGTCTGATATTTTTTGCGATACACGATAGACCTTCAATGTTTTTTTCCTCTTTTTCTCAGGCTGCCTCGCAGCCTTTTTCCCAAGCGTCAGCGTTTCGTGTCCCTTTTTCTCAAGCGTCAGCGGTTTTTTATTTTTCATGTGCGAAATATGCATCATTTCTTTCAAATCTAAGGTTTCTACCAACAATATGGTATATGAATTACCTATATCGTGCGATTGTCTAAAACGGAAATATTTTGTATATTTGTACCCAAAATTACATCCCTATAAATAAATAGAATATGAAGAAAAAGATTGTATTGGTTACAGGTGCCAACAAAGGCATCGGATTTGGAATTGCAAAACACCTTGGCCTTAGTGGCTGGAAAGTGATTGTCGGCGCACGCGACGAACAGCGTGCAGAGAAAGCCATCAGCAAACTGAAAGCCGAAGGCATCGACATTCTTGGTTGGGTGAATATAGAGTTGGGCGACCTCGATGGTATCCAACGGGCTGCCGAAGAGATTGGAGAACGATTCCCGGAACTCACCCTCCTCGTGAACAATGCCGGCATTCCTGGCGATATGGGCGTAGATAGTGAGCACACAGAAATCGGTGTCATCCAGGAGACGCTCGACGTCAACTTCATCGGCACTTTTGCCCTCACCAAGGCCCTGCTGCCCTTAATCGGGAAGAACGAGGGCCGCATCGCCAACATCACCGTACCCTCAGAGATCAGTCCCTACTGGCATCCGTTGGCCTATGTGGCCAGCAAGGCCGCCCAGAACGCTATGATGGGTGTGATGGCCATCGAGTTCCAGCAACAAGGCAAGCCGTTGGAAATCTTCTCTGTGCACCCGGGCCCCACCACCACCGACCTGAATGGCAACATGGCCCTCCCCGGCTTCCACGACATCGAGACCGTCGGCCAGAAGTTTGCCGAGCTCATCGAGGATGGCCAGAACCATAATGGCGAGTTCATCGAGCTTTACCCCATCGTAAAAGAGGATTAATAAAACCAAACCCAAGAGCCCTCGCTCTCATCAGCCACTGTGAGGGTGTGTCAAAATAGGCTTGTCTTCGCTGTAGGGACGCAGCATGCTGCGTCCGCCCGAAGAATGCTCCAAGAAGAATGCCACAGACACATGAAAATAAAATGTGGCATTTTTGCTCAGCCAGACCGCTGGCTGACGCAGCATGCTGCGTCCCTACAGTGCGCACAAACATTTCTTCATCGGACATTTCTATTTTGACACACCCTCTTCCCATCCTCCACCACAAACCCGGCCATGCCCCGTGCTTAGTGTATACCCCCATCCACCCCTCCGAATAATTCGAAACCACCCTTACCGCCCCGTTTTCATGCCAAGAGAGGAAAAACTTGATTTGATCGCCCATTTATTCCCGATTTTTACCTACATTTGCAGAGAAATGAGAGCCATATCGACCATTATCGCCACGATGCTCACCCTATCTGCCTTCGGACAGGTGAGTGACCAGTTGTCGTCACCACCCAACCGCTGATGCACTGCTCGGGCTACGAGGAGAAGATCAAGGGCAACCTGCGCTTCGAGAAGGGTGTGAAGCAGATTGAGTGCAACATCGATGAACAGCGCGTCACCATCACCTTCGATGCCGACAAGACCAGTCCGGAGAAAATCATCCAGAGCTTCGGCAAGTTCGGATACAAAGCCACCGAAGTGAAAACCGAAGAGCAGCCAACCGAAAAAAAGAAGTGACCATAGGAATGTCCAATGTCAGAACTCCTGAACTCCCATGCAAAAAGCAAAAACTAATAATAGATAAAATGAAAAAAAATATTGTTATCACCTGCGCATTTGTCGCCTTGCTGCTTTGCTCATGCGGCCAAAACAAATCGGATGCCACACAAGACGCTCCGGCAACTACAGAAACAAACGACTCTCTCGCTGCTAATCGTGACTCGTTGAACACGGATAGCACCGCAGCCACCGCCGCTGCCGACAGCACCAAAGCCTCTGAGCAGAAAATCACTGCCGACATGGCTTATGAGGGTGTCGACAACTACTGCCATAGCGAGTACGACTGGAGTGTAGCCAAGGAAAATCCCTCCATCATGTATGTCACGATGGGAGAGGAGACCGCATCCGAGTATCAGGTGATATTCCGTAGTTATACCGGTGCCTTCGTCTATTTCTATGTCAACAAGTCGAGTGGCTCCACCAGAATGGTTGAGTCAGTGCCCTCCCTTGAGGTGGAAAACGAAATCGGAACCATCAATCTCTTCGATTACCTGAAGAAGAAATAACACCGGCAAATGCCTGAGCGCCTTAAGGTCCTTACAAGATTTTATCCAAATCTACCGACAGGCCAATGCTGAAAGAAGTGCCTTTGGTCAGCGGCGAACAATAGTAATACGATTTGGGCTTGTAATTGAAGATGTTGTCGATGGCGGTGTTGAGATGGATGCCGCGCCAGATATGGTGCTGGAGCATCAGCTTCCAGATGGTATAGCCCTGGTCCACGCTCTTGTCTCCCGATTGTGGCTTGCCCTGGAAGCGGCCCGAAAGTGCCGCGTCAAGGGCATAGTGGCGCGAGAAACGGTGCTCGTAGCCCACCCGGCAGGTGAACGAGTGTGAGCGAGGCTGCGAGAACTCTGAGAATATCACGTTGCCCGTCTCGTGCATCCATGAGTAGTTGAGCCTGAACGAGGCTCCACAATCCCAGATGTGGCCTATGCTGACGTCCACGCCCCACACCTTGATGCCCTCTTCGTTCCAGTAGAGCGCACTGGGCATCCCCTCGTACGTGTCGCCGATGGTGGTGATACGCTTGTCGAATATGTTGCAGTAGCCCAGGAGCGTGAAGTTGTAGCGCCCGTCAAAGAACCCACTGTTCCTGATGCGGTTCGTGCGCTCGATGGCTATGTTGAAGTTGTTGCTCCTCTCTGGTTTCAGGTCAGGGTTTCCCATAATCATATATCCCATGTTGCCCATGTCGAAGTGCATGTACATCTCCTTGAGGGTGGGGGCACGGAAACCACTGGCGTAGTTGGCGCGGAAGGTCATCCACGGCAACTTGTACACCACTGCCAGACGCTCGGTGAGCGCTTTCTGCGATGAGGCCGAGAAGTAGTCGTAGCGGATGCTGCCCACAACGTTCAGCCGGTCGGTGATGTTCCAGTCAAACTGTGCGAAGCCGTCCACATTCTCCTGTGTGTGGCTGGCGTTGTCGAGGAACTGGTAGGTGGTGAGATAGTCGTGCATGTAGTCGGCCCCTACAATCAGCGTGTTCTTGCCAAACGTGCGGCTCAGCAGCGCGTGCACCACATGCTGCCTGTTGCTGTAGTCGTGGTCGTGGGTCCGGGTGCCGTCGGGCATGAAATTGGCCTTGTCATACTGGTCGAAGGCATACGAGAGTTCCAGATGCTGGTTCTGGTTCCAGTTGTAGCGACCTTTCAGTCCGGCGCCGTAGGCATTGAAATGATAGTCGTGGGTGTCGCGCTCGCTGGTGCGGAAGAAGTAGCTTCCCCGTCCTGTCAGGGTCAGCCGGTCGGTGGCCCGCCATGTGAGCCGCTCCTTCACGTTGTAGGTCTTCTGTCCATAGAGGCGGCTCAGGTTGGAGTCATCATTCAGCACCGACTCGTCATAGGGCAGGCCTTGCGCCTTCTTCAGCAGTTCCATGGCTATCTCCTCGGCCGAGTGCGCCTTGGGCAGGTCCACAGGGTCGATTATCGTATGCTGGAAACTTGTCTGCGAGTTCCATTTCTCATTGTTGAACGAGAAGCTCGCGCCGTTCCTCCATTCGTGCCCGAAGGAGTTGTAGCGTGAGTTCACGTTTGCCGTCCAAGGCTCAAGATTCTCGCGGCTGATGATGTTCACCACGCCACCCACGGCGTTTGAGCCGTAGAGTGCCGACGAGGCTCCTTTCACAATCTCTATCCGCCCCACGTTGTCGAGGCTCATCCGGTTATAGTCCACGTTGTCCATGGTCTCTCCCGCCATGCGCTCGCCGTCGACAAGGAAGAGTACGGCACTGCCCCCGAATCCGCTCATGTGGAGCGCCGTTTCCTGACTCATGGCAAAACCGAACTCCAGTCCCGGAATCTCCTGCGTCAGCATGTCCTGGATGTTGGTCGCATCGGCTATCTTGATGTCATGCAGCGTGATCAGCCGCGTGACAACAGGCGCGTCTTTCAGGGCCTTGGGCGTATGCGAACCCGTCACCACCACCTCCTCCAGGTCCACCGTATCGCGTACGGCTACAGGAGGAGTCTGTGCGGAGACTCCGATAGCCAGCATCGACAATGCGATGCTGGCTATGAAGGATAGTGAGACTTTGCTCGTCAGGAATGCTTTCACGGCTTATTTCTTAGTGCCTGTGAAATTGGTTACCATGTCAAAAGGCATGTTGCCATACTTCACCAAGAAAGTAGCCACGACATTCTTCTCGTTGAAGATCACCACGATGTCACTGACGGTATAGGCTTTCTCCGACCCGTCGGCAGTTTTCACTGTGCCGCTGAACGAGGCCAGTCTTCCCACAATGTTGTTGCTGGTCTTTGTCAGCGTAATGTTCTTAACCAGAAGTTTGGGAATCGACATCGGTCCCATTCCTCCCATTTCAGGTATTGTCATGTCGATGGAGGTATCAGAGTTTTTGGCAAACTCGTAGGTGGCTTCGCCGTTCGACGATTCATCACCCATGACGGTGATGATCTCATTGCCTGTATACGTGCCGATTACCTGAGTGGCCAATGCAACCTCCTTGTCGTCGTCGTCACTGCCGCATGCGCTCATGCCAAGCACCACTGCCACTGCAGCAAACATCATCGTAATAAAAGATTTCATTTTCATAACTAAATGGATTGAATGAATAAATATGTAATTATCGTTTCGCTTCATTTCTTGCCGCCGATGTTCATCATGCGTAGCATGATAAACCAAACTACCTCCCCGTGCTCAATTCCTGGTTGTTGTAGTCATACTCCGATCCGTATGCGCTGTGCGGGATGCTGAAGATGGCTATCATGAACAGCACGGCCAGGGCCACTACCCACCTGTTGTGCTTCCACTTCAGCGTGACCAAGGCAGCCAGGAAGAACAGGAACGAGAGCAAGGTCTTGTTGTCGGTAAGGTCGGTACCGTATGGGAATCCGGTCCACCAGGGTCCGAAGGCGGCATGCTGCACGAGCGGACCGAAGATGAATCCGCCGACAAACAGCGTGGCCACGGTGATTTTCAGCCATTTGCTGTATTCCCTGCGTGTAATCACCAGCATGAAGGTGTAGACGGCAAAGAGCATGGCCGCGAACATCAGCAGGATGTGGGGTATCAGGATGCCGGCCGGCACGTCGTTGCGGAACCGTATCACCACGGGCTCGTCGGCAGGATAGTCCTTTCCGTCGACGGTGATGTAATACTGCAGTTTTCCGCCTACGGGCTGCACGGGCAGTGCTGCCTGCCACACGCCGTCGTTCCTGCCGAACTCCTTCGTGGTGTATTCATCATGAGTGGGGTAGCGGCGGTAATGTATCTGGGCCTTGACGTCCGAGGGAACGCCTTTCAGCGCCACCATCTCATCGTGCTGCACACCACTCCTGGGCAGTTTCACCTTCACGCTGTCCCCGTTCCATTCCACAGTCACTTTCTGGGGATATGTCGGACCGGTCATGCGCTGGTATATGCTCAATACCAACGTGATGACTACTGCCAAAAGCCAAAACAAGAATTTTCTCATCTGATGGGAGGTGTTAAGTGAACTTGAAATACGATTGTCTCCTCGCCCCGGAGCACTTTCACCGGAATGGTGGTGCCGGGCTTGAGCTCTGCCAAGCGCTCCATGTATTCCTGTATGTCTTTCAGGGGCTTGCCGTCAATCTCCTGGATGATGTCGCCGCTCCTGATGCCGGCATTATGCGCTGGCTTTCCTGCCACCACGATGTCGGCCCTTAGGCCCGGCACGTTGCTCGCACCCATCACGTCGGGCATCAGTCCTAAAGTCACCTTGAACTTGGCGTG
>ONSV01000020.1 GCA_900320585.1 uncultured Prevotellaceae bacterium
ACACTGTAGGGACGCAGCATGCTGCGTCCGCACTACAGCGAACGCATGGCCATTTTGACACACCCTCGTGGGCTCAAAAAGTCAATATTTGGGGTAAAGATACGATTTTTCCGCAACATGGCCAAATCATCGGCCCGTAATCTTCAAAAATGCGACACTCAGAGATTGTTGCGATACTCACTGGGAGTCATGCCCGTCTCGCGCTTGAAAAACTTGCTCAGGGCCGAAGGGCTGGGGAAGTTCAGACGGTAGGCTATCTGCGCCGAGGTCTCGTTGCTATAGGCCAGCCACACCTTGATTTCCTTCACTGCCACCTCGTTGATCCATTCCATCACCGTGCGGCCACTGGCTTGCTTCACCAGCGTGCTCAGGTAGTGGGGCGCCAGACAAAGTTGGTTGGCATAGAACGGGATGTTGCGCTCCTGGGCGGCATGCTGGCTCACCAGGGTGATAAAACGCTTCAGCATCTCCTCACGGTGGGTGATGGGACGCAGCGAGGTGGAATGGTTGGGCTGGTCCTTGATATAGTAGAGCATGCTGTTGAGCAGCATCTTGATGTTCTGCTCGGGAAAGGGATTGATGTGGGCCATCTTCCACAATAGGTCGAAATGGCGGTATACCATCTCGCGCGACTCTTCGTTCAGATGTAGGCTGATGAATCCCTCGCCAATGGTGGGCGATGAGGGACTACGGTAGTCGAACGAGATGCAGTCGACCACGAAGTCGGGAGAGTGCCCTTGTTTCTCTATCAGGGTGTCGGCCATGAACACCACCACGTCGCCTGCCTCAAACTCATACTCTACCAGGTTGAACGAGTAGTTGGCACGGCCTTGCTTTACAATCACCAACCGGCCCTCTTGCAAACGGTAGGGCTGGGTGCTCAGCAAAAAGTCCTTTCGGGCAAAACTGAAGTCACGAATCATGAAGAAATGGTCGTGCAGGAAAACCTCGCCATTTTCTTTCCATGAGTCGATATGGCTGTTAAGTTGGAGAGATATTGTGTCGATGAGCATGATACAAAAATAGTCTTTTTTATTGGAATATTGCCTAATAATCAGTATTTCTTACAATAAGGAAAGTTTTTGTGCTAATCTGGTCACTAATTTATCCTTTTTTGAGATAATTTTGCAACTTGTAATCATTTTGTTTAGACTGATAATGGCAAGAAGACTTTTTTTATCCATTTGCTGTATGCTGGTTTCGTATGCAGCTTGGGCTGGAGGACTGATGACCAACACAAATTACCATATAGCGTTCGACCGTATGTTCGCCAGGGGCGCCACATTCGAAATCGACGCGGCTTTCAGCAACCCTGCCGGACTGGCATGGGGGCATGAGGGATGGCAATTGTCGTTCAACTGGCAGAGTCCACGACAGGACCGCGACATCACCACATCCTTCCCTCTGTTGCAGCCCATGTATGGTAGTACCAACCATACGTTCAATGGCAAGGCCACGGCACCGTTCGTGCCAGCCCTCTTCGCCTCTTACAAGCACGACCGATGGGCCGTCTCCACCATGATAGGCATCGTGGGCAGTGGCGGGTTCGTGGAATACAAAGAGGGCGTGCCGATGTTCAATGTGTTGCTGGCCTCGATGCTGGCCTCGAATGGGTTGACCCCTGATCATTACAAGCTCGACTCGCAGATGAAGGGAAAACAGTATATCTATGGCGGACAGCTCAACTTCACCTACCGCCTGCTCGACTGCCTGTCGGCGGCCGTGGGACTGCGTGCCAACTACTATGATGGCTACTATCGCGGACATGTCAGGGCCTACGACCATCCTGTCTTTGACGACCTCGTAGGGCTGGAACTCGATGTCGACCAGCGTGGGTGGGGATTCACACCGCTCGTGAGCGTCGACTTCCACTCTGGACCGCTCACCCTGGCCGCCAAGTATGAGTTCCGCACCAAGCTCAACATCCCCAACACCACCAACACCCTGAGTGCCGGACTGGGTGGAAAACTGCAGCAGATGCTGATCAACACCAATCCTGCTGTCTTGCAGACCATCGCCACGACGCTCGACACCAAAACCACAGCCTATAAGGATGGCGAGAAGACGCGCTACGACATGCCTGCCCTGCTCTCGGTGGCCGCAGGATATGAGTTCACTCCTAATCTCCGCGCCTCGGTGGAATACCACTTCTTCGACGACAAGCATGCCAAGATGTCCGACGACCGGCAGGACAAGCTCACCCATGGCACCCACGAGGTGCTCGCCGGCGTGGAGTACGACATCAACAAGACTTTCACCGTGAGCATGGGCGGCCAGCACACCGACTACGGACTGAGCGACGACTACCAGACCCACACCTCCTTCGCCTGCGACAGCTATAGCGTGGGTTTCGGCGGCGCTGTCAACCTCAACGAGCACCTCAGGCTCAACCTCAGCTATTTCGTCACGCTATACGACGACTACAAGAAGGATGTGCCCAGCTACTTGGGTACGGGGCAGGCGGGCTCCGACACTTTCTCGCGCACCAACAATGTCTTCGGCGTGGGCATCGACTATAAATTCTAATTGTGAGTCGGTACCACTACTCGACTCACTTCGCATACTTACTTGATTCAATATACCTGCTGTGGGTGCGCCTCGCGACGAGGCGCACCCATTTTGCGTTTGCCTTGCTGGGATGGGCAGTGTCTGCTGTCTGACCAGAGAACATGGCACAACGATAAAGGGTGCGCCTCAATACATGGCGCACCCTTTATCGTAAAACGGTTTTCCAGGGCTATTACTCGGGCAGGGTGTCCGACAGGGGGTCGAACAGTCCGTCGGCATTGCGGCCCAGGTCGTGCCATCCCACCGTCTGGTGAAGGGTGGGGTTGGTCTGCATGGCGTTCTGGCGCAGGCCGAGGAAGTAATAGGTGGGACGGTACTTGATGGTGAGCGCATTGTCGTTACCATCAGTGTTCACGTCCTTGCGGCGAAGGAATATGTCGTAGAAGTCGGCGAGTTCCCTCACGCCGGGGTCGCTGATCGACCCATTCTGGCTGGTCAGGTCCTCATCGAGAGAGATAGGCATGGGGCGGTTGCCTTCGGTGGGGTCGGTGGTCGACGGGTCGATGCAGTAGAGCACGATTTGGTGACGCTTCGTGCCGTTGAGAGGCTTCACACCCAGATAGGTGCAGGTGTTGCCTCCGAAACCGGTGAGCGCCCAGGTCGACTTGATGGCAGCCTGTCCCTCTCCTCCGTCGAAGAGCATCCAACGGTGCATGTCGCCATAGCGGTTACCTTCATAGGCCAACTCAATCTGGCGCTCGTAGAGGATGGCGGCGAAGAGTTTCTGGCGGTCGCCGTTGATGTCTGAGGGCAGACCAAAGTTCTTGTCTGGGGTATAGCCCACGCGGGCACGAATCTGGCGCAGCGCGTCCAAAGCCTCATCGAAGTGTCCGGCACCACAGGCTGCCTCGGCAAAGTTGAGCAGCACCTCGGCATAGCGCATCGAGATGAGCGGGGCGGCATTCTTCATGAAGCCCTTCGGATTACTCTGGCTGTTGATATACTCGTAGAACGGGGTGCTGTGCAGGTGAAAGTCATCGGTGCGCTTGCGCACATAGATGGAGTGGCTGCCACCCTTGTCGGTGGTCTGCGTCAGCAGGTCGGCCCAGTAGCCGTTCGACGTGGTGACCTTGTCGAGGTCGTCCTCGTTGTCGTTCCACATGTAGCTCCACAGCGAGTAGTCGCGACCAGTGGTGTAGACATCGAGGGGGATGATGCCGTTGAGCGACGCGTCGGTGAGGCTCACGCCTCCCTCGTTCCACTCCCATTTCACACCGGGGAAGGCGAAGGTGCGGTAGAAGCGCGGGTCGCGGTTGAGCCAGAACTTGAGCTTGTCGTAGCGGATGCTGCTCTCGCCGGGCTTCAGGCCGTCGGCCATGGGGAAGAGGTCCACCATCTCGGCAGTGGGGGTATAGCCGCCGCCACCATTGGTGTTGCGCGGACGGATGCTGTGCTCCCAGCGGTTGTACTTGCCGTAGTCGGGCTGGCCCGACACGTTGTCTTTCGTGTTGTGCAGGGTGATGAACACAGCCTCGTTCACGAAGCCGTCGCTGCCGGTATAGTCGGTCCAGATGCGGGCCCAGTTGGCACCGTTGTTCTCGCCGCCGTTGCCGGCATAGGCCAGGCCGAAGTTGCCACGTGAGAGTTTGTCAACGGCGGCACGGTTGGCCTCGTAGGCTTTCTCCCAGCGCGACGGGTCATCGGCGCGGTTGAACACCGGACTGGCATAGTAGAGCAGCATCTTGCCGAGCATGGCCTGGGCAAGGCCCGAGGTGATGCGGCCGAAGTCGTTGGCCTCGTTGGGCCAGCGGGCGGGCAGCATCGAGGCGGCACGCTCGAAGTCGGCGCACACGAAGTCCACACACTCCTTGGTGGTCTTGCGTGGCACGATGAGGTCGGAACCATCGCCGTCGGAACCCAGGATGGGGTCTTGCACATGGTCGATGATGGGCACGCCGCCATAGATGGTCACCAGGTGGTAGTACATATAGCCACGGAAGAAATAGGCCTGTCCGAGCAGCAGGTTCTTCTCCTCTTCGGTGAGCGACGATTTCTCCACGTTCTCTATCACGTCGTTGCAGTTGCGGATATGGCCCCACGGACTGTATACGTCGTTGGCCACGTAGAAGAAGTCGAAGTTGTCGCCCGAGAAACTGTAGGTGATCTCCTCCTCGGGATTCACGAAGATGGAGAACCCGCCATACTCCTCGGTGCTCTTCGACCACTTGTCGGGATTGCCCACAGGGGTCCAGTCGTTGGGCTTGTTGGTGCCGTTGCCGTCGCCACCGTCGGATACGGGCAACAGCCAGTAGTAGATGTTGTTCAGACGCTCCTGGGCACCATTGAAGTCGCTGTAGACCGTGGTCTGGTTGAAGTTGCCGTAGTTCTTCTTCTCCTCCAGGAACTCGTCGCTGCAAGCCGACAGGCTCACCAGGACGGTCGACAATACCAAGGCCTTGCCTAATATATTCTTGTTTTTCATCTTGATAGTCCTCATTTTTGGTTAGAATGATACGTTGATACCCATGGTGTACTTGCGCAGGTTGGGATAACGGCCATAGTTGCCGGCCCATGATGCCCAGCTCTTGTCGGGGTAGTTGTTGATGAAATTGAGGGCGTTCTGAACGGTGAGGTTCAGACGTACGTTGCTGATGCCGATATGCTTCACCCAGCTCTTGGGCAGGGTGTAGGCCAGCGTCACGTTGCGGAGGGTGATGGCGGTGGCGTCGATCAGCCAGTAGGAGGATGCGGCGGCGTTCACGCTGCTGTAGCGCATGTTGGGCATCGAGGCTGCCAGGTTGGTGGGCACGGTGATGTTGCCATTGGCGTCGTAGATGTCCTGGTAGTTGAACATGTCGCTGAAGGCAGAGGGCATGTTCACATACTCATAAGAGCCGTAGTTGCTGCTGGCGGCATTGCGGAAGTCGGTGTTCACGAGCATCTTGGCTCCCCATCCTGCCGAGAACTGTGCCTGCAGGGAGAAGCTCTTGTAGGTGGCACCGAGGTTCAGGGTGCAGCCATAGGGGTTGCTCGAGTATTCCGACAGGCGGATGAAGTCGTTGCCGGCAGTGATCTTGCCGTCTTTGGGGGCATAGGTGCCGTCGCCATTGTTGTCGCCGTGGACGTCCTCGTAGATGAGCATGCCCGGACGTACCTCGCTCTTCGTCATGCCCAGATACTCGGTGATGTTGTTCTTGGCGAAGTATTCCTCGATGTCTTGGTAGCTGCGGAACATGCCGAGGCACTTGAATCCCCAGAGACCACGGTCGGTGCGCTCGCCATAGACCATGTCGTCGTACTCGGGAATGGCCTGGAAGTTGGTCTTCAGCATCTTGTTGTCGCTGAATCCGGTAGAGAGCTTGATGTTGTATTTGAAGTCCTTGCCGATCTTGTCGCGCCAGCCGAGGTTCAACTCCCATCCCCAGGCGTCGAGCTCACCATAGTTCTCCGGAGTGGCCTGCGTACCCACGGTGGTGGGGAACTGCGAGGTTCCGGTGCGGGTGGCGAAGAGCTCGCGGCCACGGTCGTAGTAGTAGTTGAAGTCGACGGTCAGACGGTCGCGCAGGAAGTGGGCATCGATACCGAAGTTGGTCTTGTAGGTCTTGTCCCAGTGCACGTCGCTGTTCACGCCAGCCTTCGGCATGATAAGGGCGTAGCCTACATCGCTGTTGATGCCGCTCGTGCCGAAGATGGCACCCTTGGCGGCGTTGCGCTCATAGAGCTGGGTCCAGAGCCAGGCGCGGATGTTGTCGCGGCCCATCAGACCCCATGAGGCACGCAGCTTCAGGAAGTCAATCCATTTCACTTTGTCCTGGAACCATTTCTCCTCTGACACCACCCAACCGGCACTCACCGACGGGAACTTGCCCCAATAGTTCTTCGGGGCAAACTTGGTGGAGGCGTCGGCACGGAAGAGGAACTCGAAGAGATACTTGCTGGCGTAGGCATAGTTGAAACGGCCCACATAGGAGAGCATACCGCTCTCGCTGCGTCCGAACGACACGTCCTTGTCGCCGGTTCCCGAACTCGACTGCTCGTCCTGGTAGGCGATGAGGTCGGTGATGCTGCCATAGAGGGGCTCGCTCCATGCTTCGGTCTTCTCGAGCGAGAAGAGGCCGCTCACGTCGTGCTGGCCGAACTTGCGGGCATATTGCAGGGTGAAGTTGTACTGGTAGCTGTCGCTACGGCTCATGCTGCGGCTCAGCATACCGCCGTTGCTCACCAGGCGCAGCACGCTCATCGTGTTGTCGTTGTAGACGGCATCCGGTCCGGTGTAGAGGTGCGAGCCAGAGCCGGTGCGGTTGAGCATGCGGTAGACGTCCTGGATGGTCTGCACGGTGTTGGTCTTCGAGTTGCTGATGCTCTTCGAGTAGGATATTTTGGCAGAGAGGCCTTTCAGGGGCTTGATCCAGTCGAAGTCGAGCTCGATGCTACCGTTGATGTTCAGGTTGTTGGTGAGGTTCTGCACATGGTCGCTGTGGTTCTGCACGGCAGCGAAGTTGTAGAGTTGGGTGGCGCTGGTGGGGATGCCGTTCTCCATGCCGCTGTACACCAAGGGGTAATCGCCCACATAGTCGGGCACGAAGCGCAGGTGGGTCATCAGCCAGCGGTAGTCGTAGTCGGTGCCACCGCCCTGCGGGGTGGTCGAGTTGGTGCGCTCGCCCCAGTCGCCGCTCACTTGGAGCACGGTCTTCACGTGCTGGCCTATCTTGGCATTGATGCCGGCACGGAAGTTCCAGCGGTCGTAGTCGAGGCGGCCGATGTTACCATCCTGGGTGAAGTAGGACACGCCGGCAAAGTAGGTGGCTTTCTCGGTACCGCCGTTGATGTTGATGTTGTGGCGCTGGGTGAGGGCGGCCTTCCACTCCTTGTCGAGCAGGTCGTAGTTCAGGCTGCGGGCTGCCTCCATCTCGTCGAGCTGGAACAGTTGGGTGCGCAACTCGATGTTGTCTTGCGTCGAGGTGTTGGCGGCGCGCATCGTGTTATACACCTTCATGTATTCATAGGAGCTGAGCATCTTCGGGGTGTAGAGGGCATCGGTCCAACCGAGCTGTCCGGAGTAGCTGATCTTCGGCGCTCCGCTCTCGCCTTGCTTCGTCTTCACCAATACCACACCATAGGCAGCACGGGCACCATAGACGGCGGCCGAGGCGTCCTTCAGCACGGTGATGCTCTCCACCTCACTGGCGTCGAGGTTGTTGAAGGCGGTCTCTGTCGAGATGAAGCCGTCGATGACGTAGAGTGGCGAGGGGTCGGGGTCGCCACCGCGGGTGGCATCAGGGGTGGTGGTCCTCGCCATCACGTCGCTCTGGCGGATGTTGAGCGAGGGGCTCTCACCAGGGCGGCTGCCACCGGGATTCACGCTAACGCCGTTGAACATACCCACGAGGGCATCGCCCAAGTTGCCCACCGAGAGGTCTTGTATCTCTTTCGGCGAGAGGGTCTCCACGGCACCGGTCACATTCTTCATCTTCTGCACGCCATAACCCACGACCACCACTTCCTCAAGGCTCTGGAGGTCTTCTTGCATTTGCACGGTGCCGCCGGGCTTCACCGTCTGGGTCAGGTAACCGATATAAGAGATGTTGACTTTCGCATTCGAGGGAACGGATATCTCATAGTTTCCGTCAAGGTCGGTCACGGTGCCGGCACTCTTGTCGCCCACCACTTGGATGGTGGCGCCAATGATGGGTTCTCCGTTCTCATCGAGCACCGTACCCTTCACCGTCTTGTTCTGTGCGCACACCGACAAGGGCGCGAGCAGCAGGGCCATGCCCATGCATAAACTGATGATGAGTCTTCTTTTCATATCGTTTTTTCTTTTTTCGTTCAACATGGGATGGGGTTATTTCAGCCAACGGGGGTCGCCGGTCTTACGTGCCACTTGCTCCGCGCCAGTCGGGGTGAAGTTGCCATTGGCGGCATCCACGAAGGCGGGGTCGGTCTGCAAGGCGTTGTTGCTGGTGTCGTACTGGTTGGTAGAGAAACCTTCGGTCTCAGGGGCACCGTCAAACCAATAGGTGTTGTAACCGAAGATGTTGACGGCGGCGGAGCTGATACGGCCTGTCAGGCGGCGGGGCACCTGGCCGTTTCCACAGTCTACGAAGATGTTGCTCACAATCTGGTAGTTCGAGGTGTTGCGGCCGTCGAATCCGCTGTGGTTGGCCATCTGTCCGGTCTTGGCGATGTTGTAGAACGTGCAGTTCATCAGGTTGATGGAGTTGGTCAGGTAGCCGGCACGGTCGCAACGGCATGAGTTGTTGTAGCGGATGAAATACTGCACGGGATTGCTGTTGGCACACCAGAAGGTGCTGTTCGTGGCGGTGAAGTCGTTGATGAAGCCGCCACCGTCGTAAATCTGGAAGTAGGCGGTGCTGCTCATCTTGTCGTCGGGGGTGAACTTCACCAGCGTGTTGCTGATCGACAGTGTCTTCACACAGTATTTCACCTTGTTGTCGAACATGAAGGTGCGCACCACGTTGTTGATGATACAGTTCTGGAAACTCACGGGATCCACAATCTGGTAGTAGTTGTTGTGGTCGGCGTCCAAAATCGAGGGGTCGGGCTCGGCACTCAGGGCCAGCACAGGCTGGGTAGAGGCTCCACACTCGAAGGTGATGTATTTGGCCTTGAAACCGCTGCAGGTGGCCAGACCGCCCTCGGCACCATAGGTGATGGTGGCGTTGTTGGCCTTGCTGCTGGTGCGCAGCGTGACGGTGAACTTGCCGAAGTCGAGCACCTGCGACACGGTGTAGTGGCCACCGGGGGTGAGGTCGAAGTTCAGGTTCTGGCCTTTGGCGCTCTCGGGGATGGGGTTCTGTGCAAACCATGCGGAGAGGTCGCCTTCGGGAATGGAGGCATAGGAGGCCTCAAACGTGTTGAACAGCTTCTCCGTGGCCTGGGCGGCAGCGGTGTTGTTCAGTTTCTCGTTGCCCAAGGTGCGGATGGCAAGCCTGTAGTTCACGTCTTCCTCGCGGCTGGTGGTGAACGAGCAGCCGTCAACCGTCTTGTTGACCAACGGGGTATTGGGGTCGCTCAGGTCGTAGAGCGCCACTTCGTAGCCACCGGCACCATATACCACTGGCCAGGCGATGGTCATCTGGTCGCCGTCGGTGTTGGGCGTAATGGTGATGTCGCCTTCTGCCGGTGAAGCCAGCTGGGAATTTCTCACGTCACTCTCGAAAGTGTCGTTCCCATCATAGGTATCGGCACAGGATGTCATCAGCCAGGCGCCCACGACAACCGTGGCAAGAGCGCATAGCTTCTTGCTTGATACAAATGAGAATTTGTTCATAAATAAGTTATTAAGTTATACATGTATAATTCGAATCTATGGTTATGACGCGGGCGTGGGGGCTTTGTAATCAGAGCGGCATGAAGAAAATGGTGTGGGCGCCCTACAGAAAAGGGGTGCGCTCCTCTTGCGGAGCACACCCCTATGGGATGGGGAAACTCATGGTGGAGTTTCCTGGAAAGGTCGGTTTAGCGGTTCACGAACTTCTTGCCGTTCTTGATCAGGATACCCTTGGTGCTGGGCGATACGCGCTGGCCTGCAAGGTTGTAGACCGGAGCGTTGGCATCGTCAACGGTGGTGGTCAGGTCGCTGATGGCATCAGCAAGCCAGCGTGGGTCGCCGGTCTGCTTGGCCAACTGCTCCTCACCCTTCGGGGTGAAGTCGCCATTGGCGGGATCGGTGAGCTGCGGATCCGACTGGATGGCAGTGCCGCTGTTGTCGTAGTTGCCAGTGTCCTCGGGAGCACCGTTGAACCAGTAGGTGTTGTCCTCGAAGGTGGCAGTGGCCTGGTTGTCGCGTCCACCCAGATAGCGGCGGCAGATCTGTCCGTTTCCGCAGTCAACGAAGATATTCTTCTTCATCACCCAGAAGGAGGTGTTGCGTCCGGCGAAGCCGCTGTAGTTGCCCCACTGGCCTTCCTTGGCCACGTTGTAGAATGTGTTGTTCTCGTAGTTGATGCTATTGCCCTCTTCTTTGAATCCAGCGCGGTCGCAGCGGCCGGAGTTGTTGTAGCGCACGAAGTAGTCCTGGTCGGCACCCTTGTTGTAGAAGGTGCTGTTCTCCACGGTCAGGTTGTTGATGAAGCCCTGCTTGCTGAAGTCGAAGACGGTCTTCTTCGAGCTGGCGTTGAGCGACACCACGCAGTTGTCTACCAACATGTTGTGTACGCAGTACTTCACGTTGTTGTCGTTGATGATCTGGCTCACATTGCTGAGGTTGCTGTTCGAGATTTCGATGTTCTCGATGATATAATAACCGCCCTCGGCATTGATACTCGACTCAATAGGAGTCTCGTTGAGTTTGATGAGAGGCTCGCTGGTGGCGGCTGCATCGATGTCGACGTTCTTCAGCACCAGGTTGGTGTTGGGTGAGAAGCAAGCTCCCATTTCCATGTTGATCTTGGCGTTGGCACCCTCCACACCGGCAATGGTGAGGTTCTTGCGCGAGATAGGAGCGTTCATGGTGTATACGCCTTTGGCATCGAGGTTGATCACCACCTCGCCACCGGTCTCAGAGGCGGCTGCCACAATCTCGTTCAGGTTGTTGCCCTGCGGGCCTGGCTCGTCGCCAGTGTTGAAGTCAAAGCCACCAAAGCCCACCTGCGAGCTGTCCTGGAACAGCCAATAGTTCTTGCCAGCCTCCACGTCGAAGGTAATCCAGCCCCAGAAGGCCTGGTTGCCGCCTGCGATGATGTAGGGACCATAGAGGGGGTCTTTCTCGGTGTAGATGATGGTGCCGTCGGGCTGCTCCTCAGCCACGCACTGCACAGCCCTGTGGATGGAGTCGATCTGCTCGGGGGTGAAGTAGACCTGGTACTGCTCCCAAACGGGATTGCCCTGGTTGTCGAGCTTCTGCTCACCGGTCTCGGGGTCGATGACGGGAGTGGTGGAGTTGGCGCGCTGGCCGTTGATGTAGCCCTCGGCCAGGTATTTCACGGCCTCCTTGGTAGCATCGTCGATGACATAGGTGTGGCGGTTGCCCTTGTTGGCCCAAATCTGCACCTTCAGTTTGCCGCTCACCTTCGGGGTGAACTTGTAGTAGAGTCCTACGAGGGGCATCACCTGGCCGCCGGGCACGTAGTACTCATACTTGGCCCT
Source organism: uncultured Prevotellaceae bacterium (assembly GCA_900320585.1). GTDB lineage: Bacteria > Bacteroidota > Bacteroidia > Bacteroidales > Bacteroidaceae > Prevotella. Next base: position 11,620 of record ONSV01000020.1, read on the forward strand.
GTACTTGCCGGTAGGAGTAGGACCATCGGGGCCTTCTTCGTACAGTTCCTCACAGAACATCTTCACGTAGGGGTTACCGGTTCCCATTGCAAAGTAGAGCTTGGTGCCCTGGCCGTCGTTGATGTCGAGCTTGTTGTTGCCGTTCTTCCATTGGATGGGGTTCCATGAGCCTACCGAGGCAATCTCGTAGGTGTGGTTCTCCTCGCTGATTACGGCACCGGGAGTAAGGTCCTGGCCCAGGTTCAGGGTTGGGTCTTCAGGGTCTTTCTTGTCGGCGATGGTGGCGCCACCTACGGCCTCGAGGGTCATGTTGGTGGTGTTGATGGTGACAATCGACTTGCCATCGGCCACGTTGGTGGCATTGTTGTCGGCATCAATCACGGCGGCGAACTCGGGTGCCAACTTGATGTTGTCACCATCCAAGATGATAGCCTTGTAGCTTTCGGTTTGTGCATTCACTCCCATGGTGATGAGAGCTGCTGCGATTAGAGTAAAGATTTTCTTCATGCTGTTATGGATTTGGATTAGTAATTATTTGTAGTTGCTTGTCGAGAGGGTAGTACCTGATTTCTTATTTCAAAAGTACATGCTTTTTGGCGGAGCCAAAGTTAAATCTTTTTTATCCAATATTTTATAGGATGTCGTTGTTTTTATAAATAATTAACGCACAACAACGCAAAATGTAACAATTACAATGTGGAAAAAAGTCCTTGATGGTGGTATTTTCAAAATAATGCGCTATTTTTGCAAAAACACTTATCTCTTTCAAACGATGAAGACACTTCTCAGAAACCTTTCTTTGGCTTCACTTGCCATTTTCCTTGCCTTGCAGGTCCGGGCACAAGCCGTGTACGATGTCACCCAGGCCTATCTCGACAATTCGGGCTTCGACAGCGATTTCGACTATACCATCGACGACACCGGAAATGTGGCGCAGGAAATACTCGACGTAAAAGGATGGACAAAGAATATCAGTGTCAATTACACCATCACCGGTGTTTACCAACTGGGAACGCCAAAAACCTTCAATGGCGTCGCTGTGCCGGCAACCGGACAGGATGGCACCTCGGAGGGTGGCGTGCTGGCACTGAGCACGGGGTGGAACCAGTCGATGCTTTTCTACCAGGACGTGACACTTCCTCCCGGCCAGTATGCCTTGGTCTCCGCTTGGTATAACTGCGCCGAGAAAACCCAGGGCAGGAGCAGGGTGGGGTGGCGGCCCAAAGGGCATGCCATGAACTATTCCGCCCTCGCCTCTTTTCCCGTAGCGCAGTGGATAACCGACACCGTTTATTTCGAGGTGACCGATACGGAGGAGGGAATGATACAAATCGGATTCCATGCCAATGGCGATGTGGGGTCGAATGCCTTTGCCAAACCCGTGCTCGACTTCGTGAAACTGATGCGTGACACACCCCTGGGAAAAGCCGATGCCGACATCTACAAGAACCGGCTGCAGGCACTGGTCGACCAGGCCCTTGAACTCTATGCCGATGGGAGTGGGAGCCATTCCGACGACTTGTTGCTCGCCATTCAGGCAGCACAGGCGGTGCTCTACAACGACGAGGCCACTTTCGAACAAGTGGAGGAGGCTATGGCGGCGCTCTCCTCGGCGATGGATGCTTTTTTGTGGGACAATCCCACAGGGCCCGTTCCTGTGGTGGTGACCGATTCGCGGTATGCCCGAGGGGCAACCATGGCTTTCGGAAGGATGAGCCTCTCCGGTGTTCCGGCCAGCGAGATTGTCGAACAGGGCTTCTGCTGGAGCGAACATCCCGATGTGACCTTCCACGACCATGTCACCTCACGCATCCTGAGCAACAACGGCGATATCTACTGGCTGGAGAACCTGAAACCCGCCACGCTCTACTACATGAGGGCTTATGCCGTGACGAAGGGAAGGCAGGTGGGCTATGGCGACGTGATACGTTTCTATACCCTGCCAAAGGGACAGATCTCTTTCCATATCCGACCCAGCAGTGATGCCGATGCCGACAAGCGGATAACGGATGCCGCCCAGACCGCCGTCGACTGGTGGAACAACCTCACCGAGATGAAGAACTTCTCTACGAATATCGGATACAACCCCGGCACGCCCACCGCCGAATGCTCCTATGGCGGATGGATGAGCGTCGGGTCCAACACGTCGTATCAAAGGCCCGGAACCATCATGCACGAGATGCTGCATGGGGTAGGGGTTATACCCTGGGCCGACACGGAGTGGAGCCGTTTCAACCTGCGCTCGGGAACATCCGACGCGGCGGGATTCACCACGGGCTCTGGATACTGGCTGGGTGACAGGGTGACCGAGGTGCTCAGGTTCCTCGACAACAGCAATACCGAGCGGCTCAATGGCGACTACCAGCACATGTGGCCCTATGGCATCAACGGCGCGCACGAGGACAACGGGAGCGACATCCTCTATATCGGCAATGCCCTGGTGTGCCAGGCATTGGGCGAGGATGGACTTCAGCATACCAGCCAGTGCTTTGCCGAACCCTATTATGCCTTCGACTGCCAGGTCGACACGAAATACTACATCAAGTGCGAGGATGCGGAACGCGGACTATATACGTCGTATCTGATGCAGGCGGGCGACAATACCCTGGTGTGGAGGACGATGACCGACGATGAGGCCGTGGCCAACGACAGCGTGGCATGGCTCATCTCGTTCACGCCCGATAACCAGTACTACCAACTGCGTAACGCCGCTACCAACCAGTATCTCTCGTATAGGGCCAATGGGTTCAGAACCTTCGACACTGCCGCCCCCACGGCACTGGAGAATTTCCAGCTGATGCGCGGACGCTTGGATGCGGGCAATACCGGGAAGAGGGGATATTGGCTCATTCGTCCCACCTCGAGTTGGACGCCACCATGCCTCCAGGCCGAGGCCAACGGCGCGGTCGTTGCCAGGACTTTCGACATCTCGAACGATGCCACGAGCCAGCGATGGCTCATCCTCTCACACGATGAGCTGGAGGGCATTTCCGAGGGCATGCTGCTGGCCTTGAAGGAAAAGGCGGCAATGTGGCTCGAGCGGATCAAGGCTTTGGTGGCCGTGCCCCACACAGAGGATGTGAGTGGTGCCGACGACACCATCCTGGCCTTGATGGCCGATATGGAGTCTTGCCTGCAGCATGCCGTCTCCACCACCGAGGTGCAGGCGCTTCTCGACGGAGCCGAGGAGGCAATCTTCCAATTCCTCTGCCAAGTGACCCCAACCGATGTGGAACAGCCTTTCGACCTTACCTTCATGGTGACGAACCCGGGGATGGATGCCACTGAGGGGTGGTCGCTGTCGCCCACGGTCAATTATTCGTGTGCTGAGTTCTATGAGCGCATGTTCGACTTCTATCAGACCATTACCAACCTGCCTGCCGGAACCTATCAGTGGCGGGCAAAGGCCTTCCAACGGCCAGGACGCGCCAGCGAATGCAGCGGCCGGACTGTCACGGCCTTCTTGTATGCCGGAACCAAGAGCGCGCGCGTGGCACATGTCATGGATGGCGCGCAGCAAAGCAAACAGGGGGGCAATGAGTCGTATGTCTCTGGAGTATACATCCCCAACGACATGCAGGCGGCCAGTATCTACTTCGGAAAGGGATTGTACGAGAGCCGTGTCACTTCCACTGTCGATGCCGATGGTGGAAAACTCAAGGTGGGCATCATCAGCAATTCGATGGACAGCTTCTACTGGGTCATCTTCGACGATTTCCGCCTTTGTTATTTCGGGTCGCTCTCGCCCGAGGTGGTAGACGGCATCCGGAAGATAGGCACCGACGAACAGCTTCCAGTCCGCAGAGGGGTGTATTCACTCGACGGCCGGAAACTGCTGCCAGATGCCAGAATGCTGGAAAACCTTCCCCGCGGACTGTATCTTGTCGACGGAAAGCTGAGGGTGGCAGGAAAATAGGAGAATGTGCTAAAATGGTATGTGTTCGCTGTAGGAGGGTGTTTCAAAATAGGCCAGTATTCGCTGTAGATGATGCTGTGTCAAAATAGGAAGGAGCTTGCTGTAGATTGCTCTCCCCCGGGAACGGGGGAGCCAGGAGGGGGTCAAAGCGTGCTGCGTCCGCCCGAAGAATACCCCAAGAAGAATGCCCCCGATCGCTGTAGGGACGCAGCATGCTGCGTCCGCCCGAAGAATGTTCCAATAAAAATGCCTCAATTACATAAAAAGTGGCATTTTTGCTCAGCTAAACCGCTGGCGGACGCAGCATGCTGCGTCCCTACAGTGTGCACCAACCATTCTTCATCGGTCATATTTATTTTGACACACCATCATCTACAGCGAGCTCCTGCCCATTTTGACACATCTTTGTTACAGAAGTTCAGGAGTTCAGACAATAGCCCGAAAGTTGCAGGAGTTCAGACAATAGTCCGAATTCGCCACGTCAGGCTCAATGGCTGTTTGCTATGGTAATGTCTGAACTTCTGAACTCCTGAATTTCTGAACTTCCGAACTCCTGAATTTCAATATTCAGTCTCTCAATATCACTTTTCTCATGACACCGTCTCGCTCCTGGATGTAAAGGCCGGGAGCGTGACGCTCGCCCTTGTGAACACGCCGTCCGTCGGGGCGGTACAAGCCATCGCGGTGGGGATGGTGGACTTTGGGACTGCTGATGCCGTCGGCAATATCCTGCCATGGGGTCTCCGAGATGGTAAGGGTTGGCCCATCGTAGGAGTCGAGCACCTCCATCCCATCCTTGCTGGTGATGAGGGCCGTGTAGCTGCTGATGCGCTGGCGGTGGCCAGAGGTGACCAGATAGAAGCCGTTGCCCACCATCACATAGTTGCCCACGTTGGTGCGGGAGTTGGTCCTCAGGTATCCGCGCAGGTTGTTGGCGCCAGGAGTGGGCTCTTCTACAGCCTCACCGGTTTCATAGAACACGACGTCGCTTTTCTCGGTATAGTAGATATAGGGTACGCCCGCCTCCATCCTGTCCACTTCCTCCAGGCAAATCTTGGTGGAGTCGGCAAGCAGTCCCGCTATGCGGTAAACCTTCATGCTGTCGGATGCGGTGGCGGCATAGGGCAGGCAGATGGTGCCGTAAGAAAAACGCTCCGCCTGCCTGCGGTAAAGCGGGCTGTGAAGCAGGCGGAATCCGGTGGCACACCAACTGCCCTCTCTGAGGTCGTTCGCCGACGAGGGGTTGGCGTACTCCAGCCAGGTGCCATCCTCGGCACCCGCCTTCGAACCCACGAATCCTACTTCCACCGCATCGTCGTCGTTGATGTACACGGGGATGGTGGTCATGGTCTGCCACACCTGGTCATCGGGCACGGTGGGCAGGTCCTGACGGTCGAGCCGGAGATTGCTGGTGGTCAATGTGTCGCCGGAAACCACCAGGTATCCATGCTGGTCGGACAGACAGTTGTGCTCCGTGGCAGCGGCGCACTGCAGCACATAGATGCCATGGGTGAGTGTGGATGTCAGCGTCTGTCTCACTTGCATCGTGGCCGCTTTCCCCTCAGTGGCACTGAGGTCGCTCCATCGTGCCAGCCAGCAGCTGCGCCCGTTTTTCGTGGTGGGGTATTGCACCCCCTGCGTGTAGGTGCCGCAGCGCAACGTCCAGCCTTCGGTACCGTCAAAATCGGGCGATTTGATATGGTCTGTTTCCAAAAGGGGCAGGTATTCCTGCCATGCGCTGCGCAGATGGACAAGCGCCTGACTGTAGTCAGTGCTGTTTCGCGCCTCGTCGGCAGCCTGTCGCAACTGTCCTGCGCCAGGCAGGGCAAAGGCGAGTCCCTTGTCCACCGTGAGCAGCAACTCGTCGAGCGATGGCTTGTCGCGCATGCCTTCCAGCACGCGGGATATCTCGTCGTTGAGCAATTTCAGGTCGTCGTTCTTCGGCTCGGTAAGGGCGCTCACATGGTCGATGGTCTCCTGTAGGCGGGTGTTCAGCGTTGGTGCGATGGTGTTGTATGCCATCACGGCTTGCGCCCTTTTGAGCGAGGCACTGATGCCGTCGGCGATGGCCTCCTCACGGGTGTTGAACAGACGGCAGAGGGTGAGGTTGGCAAACTGCGACTGTGCCCCGAGCCAGCGGAAGGCAAGAATGGCTTGGCTGTTGCTGCCCGACTGGAACATCGTGAAATGGTGCGTCCAGTCGGTCGACTTGTCCAGACGCTTGATGACATTTCCCTCGGTGATGCCGTCGCTGGTGAAACTGATGCGCTGGTAGCTGCCGCCATTGCCCCGGCTGTGGGCAGAGAAATAATAGGTCTGTCCAGGAACGATGTCAATCCGCTTGCGCAGCGAACCGGCCTGGTCGGCTGCCATGTTGGTCCACGATTGCAGGTATGGCCCTCCCAAAGGCCCGCCAACCGCCGATGTCGAGAAATAGGGCTTGCGGAGGTCTTGCCCGCTCCCGTCTTGCCAGTCGGTGGTTCCCAGGGCGAAATCGCCATTCGCGAAGAGGTTGCCGCCCACGTACATCACTTCTCCCGACACGTTGATGGCATCGCCGGCTTCCACCTCATCGGGCATGGCTGTCAGCTCGGGGCTGTAGAGATGGTCGCCCTTATAGTCTACAAGATGTATGCGGTAGGTGTGGCCGTCGTTGGAGTCGTCGTCCTCATAGGTGTATGAGCCGGGATCTTCGCCGAACGGAATGCTGCCCACAGTTTCCCATTCTCCACCCGGGGTCTTGCGCTCAACGGTCATCAGCTGGTTGAACTCCCCATTGCTGTCGCTCCACGTGAGCGTGGCGTGGTGTGTGGTCTTGTCGTAGCTCACGCGGAAGGCAGTGGGCACCGAGGTCCGTGGGTTGGTGGGCACAAACTCGTAGTGCCCGTTGTAGCCTAATCCGGTGTCCATGTCGGCATAATACTCGCCGGCAGGGGTGAGCGTGCCGTTGCTCAGGTACAGTTTCGAGCAGTTGGCCTCGCTGTTCCAGTAGAAATAGCGCTCGATGTAGTCCCAAGAGTTCAGTTTGGAGCAGATGTTCTTGACGGCGTTCTTGTTCTGCTGAAGCTGGCTCTCGGTGGGATTGTCGCGGTAGCTGCCCGTGGCAATTCCGAAAATGCCGTTGTTGTTCCATGAGGCACCCCAAACCCATTCCGAAATCCACACCGGACGGTGGTGGCGGTCTACCCAGTTGCCCTTGATGGTGTTGAAACTGCCCTCCGGCCAATAACAGTGCAGGTCGATGATGTCGCAGCGCCAGCCTCGGGCATCGATGGAGTCGAGAAAATCGTGAAGATGGTACAGGCTGCCATCGTGGGAGGAGGGCGAGCAAAGGCGCATGCCAGTGGCCATCAGGTTCTCCCAGTTGGCCAGTATCTCGTTCACCGTCTGGGGATGGTCGTCGACGGAGTTGCCGGGCTCGTTGTTGGTCTTCATGTGCGGCGAATAAGACACGCTGCCGCACGAACTGGCCGAGGGCCAGTCTTCATAGATATGGTGCGGCACGCACTCGCAGTCGGGCCGGCGGTCCTCTCCCAGTCCGAACGAATAGCAGGTGGTGACGTGAAGCTTGCTCACGGGGTCGCTGCGGGTGTCGTTGGCAATGCCCGACTTGCTGGTGTCGTTCCATTTGAAGATGCGGTAGGAGGAGATACGGCCATCGAGCACGTCGGGCAACACGGCCATCTCAAGGTCCTTGGTGTCGGCAATGAAGCAACGGCTGTAGCCACGTCCCTTGGCACGGGTGGAGAAGGTGACCATATAGCCACGTTTGAGCTTGAAACTGTGTATACGGTTGTTGAGCTTCTCCGGGCTGAGGGTGTTCATGAACCCACCACTGTTTTCCAGTCCGAAGGCATCCACGGCCTCGCCCTGGAAATGTGACTCGGAATAGACGGTAAGGGGGCGTATGTCACTGGAATAGGGCATGATGATACTGCCACGGTTGTAGATCTTCACCTGGCAGTTCACGTTGTTCTCGGCACGCTCTCCGCCAATTTGGATATGCTGCAGCTGATGGAGGGCTTCCGAGGGCCTCAGCGCCTGGAGTATCACCACGGCATGGTCGGTGTTGACGATGTTGACGATGCCCTCGTTGGCAAAGGGCGTTGACGATGTGATCACATAGTCCACATCCTCGGTGAGGTTGACCAGGCTGCTCACTTGGCTGACCGTCTCTCTGGTGTTGGCCACGGCATGTGTCGTAAAGGCACAGGCCGAGACCATGGTCGCGAGGAAAAGATGAAGGAAGTGATGATACGATTGGCTCATGTGTCTCATGTTTTATTTTCTGATGATTTTGTGACTTCTCACCTTGCCGTCCTGGTGATGGTCGGTCACGATGTTAAGGCCTTTTCTTGGTGCTTGCAGCTCGGTACCATCGGGACTGAAATAGCGCGACTTGACGACTGGTGAATAGTCCAGGGGCATGTCGGCGACCGACTCCGTGTCGTTCATCACGCGGGTCACCTCGTCGGCGTCGAGCGCATGGTCGTAGATGCGCAGGTCGTCGATACACCCTTTGAAAATGGGGTCATTGGCAAATTGGCTGCAACCGATGAGGTTGAGCACGGGATGGAAGTCGGCCGGGCGGATGCTGAAAGCCTGGTTGTGGGCCACAGGCTCTCCGTCGATGTAAAGGGTGACATCCTCCTTGCCCAGCACAACGGCAATATGCTTCCAGTGATAGGTCGACAGGCGGTCGGTGCTGACAATCTGCTCCTCGCCGCCGTTCTTTGCCACCAGCCTCATCTCGCTGCCATTGCTTGGCGTGAGGAAGAGATACTGGCTGGTGCCGTTGCCGAAGTCGAAGATGCGCTGCCAGGCCTGCCCTCCCTGCCAGTAGACCCATACGCAGAAGGTCAGTTCTTCCAGGTCGGCTGCCTGGGGAGGCAGCTGCAGGTAGGTGCTGCCGCTCAGGTAGAGCGATTTCGTTCCTTCGCGTTTCTGCACCGACTGATAGGTCGGGGCGGCATTGATAGCAGCGTCCATCTCATGCGGGGTAATGTCGGTGAGGGTGTCGTCGAAGGGATAGCGTGCCACCAGCCCCTTCTCGTTGGTGAGCGAGGCAGAGACGGATGCCGACGCTTCAGAGCGGTTGCCAGCCTTGTCCACGGCCAGCACCCGGTAATGGTATGCTGTGCCGGCAGAGGCACTGTTGTCGACGAATGCCGTACCCACCACATCGCGGCCTATCACATTCCAGGCAATGCTGTCGTCACCGACGGCCTCGCCACGAAGGATGTAGTATCCTGCCAGGTCGTCTTCGGCATTGGCGTCCCAGCTCAGCAATAGCGAGTGGTTGCGGGGCTCCACCGAAAGACCCGTGGGCGCTGTGGGCGCATGGGTCTCGCATACGGTGCCCACAGGCAAGAGACGCCAGCGCTGGTTGTCGGCTCCTGTAAAGGCGCCTTGTTGTATCATGGCACCATTGGCGGTGCTGTTGCTCCTCACTTCCAGGCACAGGCTGCTGTGCCGGGAGCGAATGAAGAAGTCGCCATCGCCGGCATACTCGAAATACCATTGCTCGTTGGTGCCGCCATTGCCGTCCCACAGGATGACCTGCCCGCCAGAGCCAAGCGACCAGTCCTTCACGTCGAGATGCATTTGGTCGTTGGCGGCATTGCTGATATAGGCGTAGCTGAAGTCACCGCCAACCTTGCTGCTCACCGCAGAGACTTTCCAGTGATGGTGCTCCTTGGGCGAGGCAGGGTCGTAGGTCTGCTGGATGATGCCCCGTCCGGCAATGGCATTGTTGCCACTCACGCCAATCACCTTCTTTGAGTTCTTGTTCATGATCACAAAGGTGCCTCCTTCAAGTGGTGCCAGAGGAGGGACGTCGGGGCCGCGGACAATCTGGATGCAGCGCTCCGCATTGGTCTGGCCTTTCTGGTAGCCCGTGCCGCCAGGCATCTCTATCGGGAAGACCGCCATAGGTCCCCATCCGTCGTAATAGACATTTCCACCGAGTGAGAGCAACTGGTATGTGGAGGTGGATGCCTGGCGCTCGCTGGTGCCTAAGATGGCATTCACATGGCCGTCGGGCAGACGGTAGACGGCGGCTGCCGACCATGCATCGCGGTTCTCGGCATAGCCCAGACGGGCACCTTCGCCCGTGTTGGCCTTGCAGAAATTGCCGCGGGCCAGTGCGTCGAACCCCCACCAGATGCCCGACTGCATGCCATATTCCATCCCCACGATGCCCTCCATCACGTTGTGGAGCTCATCGTTGGTGGCATAGTTGCCGTCGGAGCGCACCGACTCGAAGAAAGAGGCGTAGTTGTCGAAACTGCCTGCCAATTGGTGGGTGTTGCCTTCCTGAACGTAGGGCTTCAGGTGATTATACCATTCATAGGCCCGGTCGCAGTTGAGCGTGTTGCCGCCAGAGATGCGGATGTTGGCAAAATCGGCATCCTGGCTCAACAGTTGGCAGATAGCGCGGAAATCGTCCTTGCTCCCCTCGTTCCAACCCGTATAGTCGGGCTCGTTGAATGGCGCCACCGTCACCACGTTGATGCCAAGGCTTTGGGCGTAGCGCACGCTAGCTTTGATGAGCCTGTACCATTCCTCGGGCTTTCCCTTGTATTGGTAGTTGGTGGTGGCCATCGCCTCATGGTCGCAGTTCATCTGCACATCGGTCACGCCCGAGAGCTTGATGTGGCTGATGCGGCTTCTGAGAGCCGATTTCTGGCTCTCGGTGAGCTCGCCGTTCTCATCGACGAAGTAGTTGGGCTGGAAGGAGATGCGGCCGGTACTCAGATGGTCGTTGCCAATGAAGAGCGTGCCGCGGCGCACGTTGCCTTCGTCGTCCCAGGCGGTGTCCATGCCGAAATGGGCGGTTTGCCTGATGCCTTCGGCATCGTATTGGTAGGGCAGGGCAACTCCCTTGCCCACAGCACGCATCCATTGGCTGGCATGCTCATGGCGCACGTTTTCCTGTGCGTGGGAGCAGAGTGGCAAAAATAATATAAAAGGTAGGAGAAGGAATATCCGTTTCATCGAGTGTAAGGTTGATTTGAGGTTGATGTTGCAAATTTAATGATTTTTTTCTCTAAATTCAATACATCGCTTGTTTTTCATCAAAATTGTTCATTTTTGGAAGGGAAAAAACAATTATTGTAAATAAACACTTATTTTTGGCGCCCAAACTGAAAAAAAGCGAATAAGTATGATGATGGTTTCATTTTTTCTTTCTATTTTTGTACTCGAATATCTATGCTTTAACCTTTTTTTTCGCAAATAACCTAAACTTTAATTGTTAAATGCCTATGAAACGATCAAAACTACTCCTATTGGGTGCATTGTTGCTTCTTTGTGGCAGTGCAAGTGCTGAATTGGTGAATGGCGTGCGCGTAAAGCCGGTTCCTGCCAGCCAGGGATTCGCTGCGAGCGAGACCGTCGACACCTATTACTTCCTTTACAACACATCGGCCAAGATGTTCTTCACCGAGGGAAATGCGTGGGGAACCCAGGCCAGTGTGGCTGATGCCGGACTGAAGGTGGCCTTCACGCTCTATGAGGGTGGCGAGGCTTACATCTTCAACGATTTCTCCTTGAACAAGAATGGCTGGCGTGAAGTGTTCTTCGACAGCGAGACACAGATGTACGTCGACCGCAACGGCCAGGCCAACTATGGATGGGCAGTAGAGCAGAATGGGGCGACCTTCCGTCTCCATGCCGCCGACGACCCCATCATCAACCCCTCGTTCAGCTGGACCGCTTATCCCAACCAGTATGTGGGCCTGGATGTGACGGCGAGCGCCAACAACACCGCCCTCTCGCCCTTCCTCTCCGTGGAAGAAGGCCATTACATCGACTGGGCATTGGTGACAGAGGACAACTACAACGCTTACGAAGAGCTGGTGAAGGTCTACAACAAGGCCCAGGAACTGCTCGACGCCATCCTTGCCGCCGAGGCAGAGGGCGTGGATGTGAGCGCACAGCGTGCCGTCTATGAGAATGAGGATGCCACGATAGAGGAACTCGAGGCTGCCATACAGGCCGTGAAACAGGCCCTGCTCCAGGCTGCCGAGAAGAATGCCAGCGTCGAGAAACCCATGAACATGACGAGTTCGATTGTCAACCCCAAGTATGAGGGCAACTCCAATGGATGGAGCGGCACAGCTCCCGACCTGCAGTACAATGTGGCTGAGTTCTACAACAAGAACTACAATATGTACCAGGCCATCAATACCATGCCGAAGGGTGTCTACGGACTGAAGGTGAAAGGTTACTATCGTGACGGTGGATTCTCTGGCTCTGCCTACGATGGCTACCTGAATGGAAAGGATGCCAAGAATGCGCTGATGTATGCCACGGCTGGCGAGGAGACCATGACCTCACCGCTCATGTCCATCTATGCAGGTGGCGTGGAGGATACCTATGGCAACGGCACAGAGGTGACGGTGACATCGGCCGACGGACATACCATCTATATCCCCAACATGCGTGAGTCGGCAGAGATCTACTTCAACAACAACCGCTACAACGACAACCTCGTGGTATTCGGAACAAACACCAACGAGTTTACCATCGGACTGAAGAAGGAAGTGGCTGTCGGTAGTGACTGGACTTGCTTCGTGGGATGGGAACTTGAGTACTATGGCACAGGTGCCGACGCTTACAAGTATTGGGCACAGGATCTGGTGAAGAATCCGCGCGACGTCGACAACTTCGTCTACTATACCACAGCGGTCAACGATGCCTACAAGGCTGCTGTTGCCGGGGCCGCCAATGCTTCCACCTACGACGAAGTGATTGCCGCCGCCAACGCCATCAAGGAAGCCAGCAGGCTGGTGGATGAGAACCAGGAAGCATGGGCCACCTACAACGAGGCTGTGGCCTATTCGCTCAATGTGGCCTCCAACCCCAACCTCAACCTCGACGACGAGCGTTTCGATGACTTCGTCGACTATATGGACGAGGGATTCGACGGCATGAACTACCGTAAGTTCCAGTTAGACCACAGCAAGACCACCGAGGAGGTGCTCGCTGAGGCCAAGCGCCTGCGTGAGATGGCTGAGTATGCCGCCAAGAACGCTATCAAGGAAGGTACCGACGTGACCGACCTCTATCTCGTCAACCCGAGTTATGAGGATGGCGACAAGGGTTGGACTGGCTCACCCGCCATCGGTGGACCTGCCAACAACAGGTGTGCCGAGGCTTACGACCGTGCCAACTTCGATATCTACCAGGTGGTGAGCAACGCTCCCGTGGGTGTCTATGAGATTTCGCTCCAGGGATTCTTCCGCCTGCAGAGAGACAATGCTGCCTACGAGCTCTACAACTCGGGTGGCCAGGTATGCCCCGTTTGGGTATATGTCAACAACAACAACTCTGAGTTCAAGTGCGTATTTGATGAGCCCGTGCCAGTGAACACCGTCTATACAGAGGGTGCCTGGGCACCAGCCGACAGCGTCTCTTGGTATCCCAACACCATGACCAGTGCAGGAGAGGCATTCTCGGCTGGCATGTACGTAAGTTCGGCCTACGGACTCGTGGCCAAGGAAGGTGGCGAGCTCCGTCTTGGCGTGAAGGGTGACCTCACTGGCCCCAACTGGGCTATCTGGGACAACTTCCGTATGGTATTCAAGGGATTTGACGCCGATGCCGTCCGTCCGGAACTCGAGAAGACTTTGACCGAAATGAAGGCTTACCTCACTGCCAACATGGCACAGGAGACCATCGATGCCGTAGCTGCCGCTGTCCAGGCTGCCGAAGCCGCACTCCAGGGCAACGACGGAAAGACGATGTTCTACGCCCTCTCCGACCTCTTCGACCTTCGTGAGCAGGCCACCAACTCAGTGGCGCTCTATGAGAAGCTGCGCTCCGCTGTCGACAACCTGGCCGCTGCCCTTCTTACCGCCGAATGCAGTGAGGAGACCATGGCAGCCGCACAGAGCCTGTATGCTGAGGTGGACAATGGCCTGACCGCCAAGACCATCACCAACGAGCAGGTGCCTGAGTATCTGAAAAAGATCTCGGAGATGCGCATACGCCTCATGGGCGACGCTTCGGATGCTAATCCTGTCAACGTCACCGCTATCCTCTCATGTCCTGACTTCAACGACGAGGAAGGCAATGACTCACAGGCTGGATGGGCCGGCACGCTCGGAGCATTCGCTCAGACCGCCAACACCGGCACGCCTGCCATCGAGTTCTACCAGAAGAGCAATGTCGATATCTACCAGGATGTAGAGGGACTGCCCAACGGTATCTATGAGATCAAGGCTACCGCCATGTGCCGTCTGGGATCGACCTCCGACGACTTCGCCGCCTATGCCGCCAATCCCGATGCCAGCACCGCATACCTCTATGGAATGACCAACGATGTGGTCAGCTCAGTGCCGCTCAAGACGCTTGCCTCGGGTGCTGTTGACTTCGACCCGGGTATCGATGGCCAGACTTCATACACCAACGCCGATGGTGTCACCCTGTTTGTTCCCAACACCATGCTTTCGTTCCTCAGTTGGGCAGAATTCGAGACTCATCCTTACCAGAACAGTGTCTTTGTGAAGGTAGAGAACGGCAAACTGCGCATCGGTGTCAAGAAACCAGGTGATTATGCAGCCAACGACTGGATGATCATGGACAACTTCCGCCTGTACTACTATGGTGAGAACAGCCAGATTGATCCCAGTGGCGACGCCGAGGGCATCGACGAGGCTCAGGTCACGAAGACTGTGAAACTGGAAATCTTCACTGTAAACGGAAATCGTCTGCAAACCCTGCAGAAGGGTCTCAACATCGTGAAGCAGACCATGTCGGACGGCACGGTGAAGGTGAACAAGATTCTCGTGAAGTAACTACATGACAAAACGGGAATAATCCACTGAAGAGAGAGCAGGGAACACCCCCAAAGGGTGTTGCCCGCTCTCTCCTTTTCTTTATGCTGTGAGTAACCATTCAGAACAACCTGTTCTTTCCCCTTATGGGACCTGGCCTGAAAAAGCCTTTGCTCACCACATCCTTTCTTCTCATTGCCAGCGGGACTGCGGGCCAAGGTCGTGACGGCCATTGGCGCCCCAGGCAGAGGACCCCTTATCAGCCCGCATCATCATGGCGGGAAATCAGCCTTTCGGGTGATGGGGGGCTCTATGCCGGATAGATTTGCCATAGACCTCTCGATTTGTGAATGCAAGGTTGAGATGTGATATCCCTTTTTCATGCCGGGAAACCTACCTAATAACTACGTTCTGTAGAGTGAACACGAAACCATAAATGATAAGATATGAAACGATTCATTAACCTTAACAACCTATACCAGATGGCTGCGGTCCTGGGCTGTATGCTCTTGGGCGCCTCGGCGATGTCGTCGTGCTCCGACGACATGCTCACCGGACAGCCCTCATGGCTGGGAAACTCCATCTATGAGCGTCTGCAGGATGAGGGCAACTACCAGACTACGCTCAGGCTCATCGATGACCTTGGACAGAAAGAGGTGCTGAGCAAGACGGGCTCGAAGACCCTCTTCGTGGCCGACGACGAGGCCTATGCCGAATGGTTCAGGAGCAACTCATGGGGCGTGAGAAGTTATGAGCAACTCTCGGAAGCCCAGAAGAAGATGCTCTTCAACAACTCCATGATCAACAATGCTTACCTGATTGAGCTCCTCTCCAACCTCAGCGGCAATCCTCCTCAGGAGGGCATGTGCATGCGAAGGGCTACGGCAGCCTCAGAGTTCGACTCCGTGTCGGTGATGCTGCCCTCGCAGATGCCGACCACTCCTTTCTGGGACAAGCACCGCAAGAAGAAGGATGGTATCTTGATACTGAAGGATGCCACGGCTTCGCCCATGATTCACTTCATGCCCGCCTTTATGCATACCAACCAGATTACCGACAAGGACCTCTCCATCCTGACCAATGGCGAGTCGAACTCAATAGGCGATGCATGGGTAAACGGAAAGAAGGTGATAGAACGGGATATCACATGCAAGAACGGCTATATACAGAAAGTGTCGGGAGTGATTGAGTCGTCAGCCAATATTGCCGAGATACTGAGGCAGCACCCCAACATGAGTCTATGGTCGCACCTCATCGACCGTTATTCCGCTCCTTACTACAGCGAGTCGGCCAGCCGCTCATGGCATGAGAAGACGGGCAGGCTCGACTCAGTGTACGTGCTCCGCTATTTCTCGGGTATCTCTTCGCAGCGTGCCCCGCTGCAGGTCGACCCCGACGACGAGGCCGTGGAGGCCACCCTCTCTTACGACCCGGGATGGAACCAGTATTTCAACTATGGGGCCACCACCAACCAAGGCATCAGCAACGACGCTGCCGTGATGATCGTGCCGAAGGACGAGGCGCTCAGGTATTGGTGGGAGCACGATGGCAAGGTGCTGCAGGATGAGTATCATGAGTGGGACTCCATACCGCCTCTCGTGCTGGCCGAGTTGCTCAACGTCAACATGCTCAATTCTTTCACGTCGTCTGTGCCATCCAAGTTCGGCTCCATCCTGAATGATGCCAAAATGGAGATGGGTATCAAGCCCGAGCACATCGACTCGTGTTTCATGGGGTGCAACGGCGTGGTGTATCTGTCGAATCGTGTGTTCGCTCCGAGCGCCTACTCCAGCGTGTCGTTCCCGGCACTCATCCACCAGGACATCATGAGCATCATCTACTGGGCCATCACGCAGTACGATTTCAGTCCTTTCCTCAATTCCATGGAGTCGTACTACAGTTTCTTCATCCCCACCAACAATGCCATGCTCTATTACATCGACCCGACTACCTATGGGCAGCCGGTGCAGATACTCTATGAGTTTTATTGGGACTCCAAGGCATTGCTGGCCAACCGCGTCAAGGCAAGGCGCTATCAGATCATCTTCGACCCCGAAACGGGCGACTACACCATAGGCAGCTCGCTGGGAGCAGCCACCACTGCACAGATACGCAACCGGCTCACCGACCTGCTCGACATGCTCATCGTGGTGGGCGACGTGGAGAGCGGACAGGATTACTACAAGACCAAGGGCGGTTCGGTGGTGAAGGTGACAAACGCCGGGAGCCCGGGCCTGATGACGGTAAGCGGAGGATACCAGATGGAGACTGGAAAGCCACTCACCGTGAGCACCATCTACGACCAGAGCACCTCGGGCAACGGCAAGTCGTACGTCACCGATCAGGGCATGATTCTCGGAGCGAGCAAGTCGGTGTATACCACGCTCAAGCGGTGTATACCACGCTCAAGGAGAACAAGGACATGAGTCTCTTCCTCGAAATGCTCAGCGGCAACGACGAAGACTCCACCAAGTACAACATCCTCATCACGCAAGACGGAAACTACAAGTGCGTGGACCCCACCAACAACTACAACATCCGCCTCTTCGACAAGTTCAACTATACGGTGTATGTGCCCACCAACCAGTCGATACAAAAGCTCATCGACGACGGGTTCCTGCCCACATGGGATGACTATGAGGCACAGACGCTCGAGGCATGGAACGACGACGATGCCAAACTCAGGGCTGCACACGCGGCCATACGAAACCGCATCTTCAATTTCGTGCGGTATCACATACAAGACAATGCCGTGTACATAGGATGCGACCCCGTCTACAACACCAAGTTCGAGACGTCGAAGCTGAATCCTGAAAACCAGAGGTTCTTCTCGCTCGAGGTGAACGCCGGACCCTCCTCGCTCTCCGTCACCGACCAGTTGGGCAACACACGGCACGTGCTCACCCAGCAGGGGCTCTACAACAAAGTGTGCCGGGAGTATTGGTTCAGCGGCACGGGCAACAATATGTCTATCAACTCGGCTTCTGATGCCGTGGTGCACCAGATCGACGGAGTGCTGCTTTACAACAATGACCTGATGTCGAAGACATGGCAACAGGAACTCAATGAAATAAGAAACCAGAGCAAATAGCCATGAAGAAATATAGATTGATAACCATACTGTGGGCCATCCTGCTCGGGGTTGCCGTACAGGCGCAGATAACTCAGGTGTCGGGTACGGTGAGCGATGAGACCGAACCGCTCATCGGTGCCGTCATCTGTGAGATCGATGGCAACGGACGTATCATCGAGAATGCCGTGACCGACATCAATGGTAATTTCACCATGAAGATCAAGAACCCCAAGGACAAGATACGGTTCTCGTATGTAGGATACCAAACCGTCTCTTTCCCCATCAACAAGACGGTATACAACATCGTGCTCGAGAATGAGGGCTTGCTCGACGAAGTGGTGGTCGTGTCAAGTAAACGACGCAGGGGAAACGGACTCGCCATGGCCGAAGACGAGGTGTCGTTCTCTACCCAGACGCTCTCTACGAAAGAGTTTGAGGGCCTTTCCGTCACTTCTATCGAAGAGGCCATGCAGGGACGTATCGCCGGACTCGACATCGTGGGCAACTCCGGTAACCTCGGCTCTGGCTCCACCATACGCCTGCGTGGTACGTCGAGCCTCTCTTCACTTACCAGCCAGAATCCCCTCATCGTCATCGACGGCAATGTGTGGGAGGACGAGGCCGGCGAGCTCGCTTCCTTCGACATGAACTCCTCGGATGAGCAGTTCGCGCAGCTCCTCCGCATCAATCCCGATGACATCGAGGATATCGTGGTGCTCAAGGATGCCACGGCAACGTCGATGTATGGACCACGAGGCGGCAGCGGCGTGATCGAGATTACCACCAAGCGCGGCGCCATAGGCAAGCCCAAACTCACCTATTCGTACAAGATCACGGGCACATACCAGCCCAAGGGCTACGACCTGCTCAATGGCGACGACTATACCATGCTGCTCAAGGAGAGCTACTTCAACCCACAGCAGAGCAATGTGGCTGCTGATGTGCCTGAGATCAACTACGACCCGCAATTCTCCGAGTACGAGCAATACAACAACAACACCGACTGGGTGGACGCTGTCACGCAGTGGGGAATGCGGCACAACCACTACCTCACCATCACGGGTGGTGGCGAGAAAGCCAAATTCCGCATCTCCGGAGGTTATGACACCGAGAAAGGCTCGGTCATCAAGCAGAAGCTCGACCGTTTCTCCACTCGTGTCAACCTCGACTACGACGTGTCGGAGCGCATCAGGGTGTCGACCAACTTCGCCCTTACCTATACCGACCGGCAGCAAAACTCCGACAACCTGCTCTCCATCGCCATGGTGAAGATGCCCAACATGAGCATCTATGAGCAAGACAGGCTGACGGGCGAGAACACCGACAGGTTCTACAACATGATACAGAGCGGTCCGAATATCGGTTCAAACGTGTTCCAGAACGACCAGCGGAAATACGTCAACCCCGTGGCCTCGGCCTACCTGGCAAAGAACGAGGTGAGGTCGTACGACATGACACCGGAACTCGTGATGCGCTACCAGTTGCTCGGACTGCAGACCGACCAGTGGCAGCTCGAGTGGAGAGGGTCGGTCTACATGAGAATCTCCAACAAGTACATCGACCGCTTCTATCCTTCCGAACTGGTCACCACCACATGGCAGAGCGGGCACAACACCTCGTATGCTGCCAGTTCGAAGAGCGTGGAGTTCACCACCAAGCACGACCTTACCCTCACGCCCCATTTCAATAGCAAGGACCACAGCTTGCAGGTCAAGGCTGCCATGGAGCTCGTGTCGGGGTCTTCGAGCGGACAGGACGACAGCGGAAAAGGCCTGCCGTCGGGCAATATCACCAGTCCGGATGCCGGAGGCTTGATTACCGGACTGAGCAGCACCTTCGGTGAGTGGAGGTCGCTCTACTTCACCGGCTTTGCCCAATACATCCTGAAAGACAGGTATATCTTCTATACCAGCCTGAACGTTACCGGAACCACCAAGTTCGGTCCCGACCGCAGATGGGGAACCTTCCCCGGTGTGTCGTTCAGGTGGAACATCATCAAGGAGAAATTCATGGAGGAATTGCGGCCCACTCTCTCCACCCTCGGTATCCGCGTGGGATGGGGCCTTTCGGGCAACGCACCCAACCGCGACTACCTCTATACCAGTAAGTATGCCGAGACCGATGCCTATCTCGACATGTCGGCCATGCGGCCTGTGAACATCAGGCTCAACAACCTGAAATGGGAGACGAAGAACGAGTACAACCTGGCCCTCGAACTGGGATTGTGGAACGACCGGCTACGCTTCACTCTCGATTGCTACCACAATGTCACGAAGGATATCCTCATGGGTCACTTCCGCATCCCCTCCAATTCTGGATTCACGCACCTTGACTACAAGAACGACGGTTCGGTGAAAAACGTGGGATGGGAGTTCCGCATCAATACCAACAAACTGGTGAAGGTCAAGAGATTCCAGTTTGACATGAACATGAACTTCGGTAACAACAAGAACGAGATTCTCTCCATGGATGAGAACTTGCTCAACAATCTCAACTCCGTCTTCACCTATCAGAATGCCGAGCGCCTGCAGCGCGTGCAGCTCCACAATCCTTTCGGCGCCATCTACGGCTTCCGGTACAAAGGTGTGTATCAATACAACTACGACACTTTCGCCGACATGAACGAAGACCAGCGCAACCAGTTCCTTGCCGAGGGCAAGACGGCTCCGGTGGCCATGACAGCCGACGGCAACGTCATCCTCGACGAGAAGGGCATGCCCATCCGCATGCAGTTTGGCTATTCCAACGACCCGGCACAGATTGTCAACTACAAGTTCTCGGGAGGCGACGCCATCTATGAGGATATCAACCACGATGGCAACATCAATGCCCTCGACATCGTCTACCTGGGCAACTCGCAGCCCAAGCTCACCGGTGGTTTCGGCTTCAATCTCTCGTATGGCGCCTGGAGGTTCATGGCTCAGTTCACCTACCGTATGGGCAACAAGATCTTCAATATGGCACGACTCAATGCCGAGGCTATGATCAACAACAACAACCAGAGCCAGGCCGTGAACTATCGTTGGAGGAAAGAAGGCGATGTCACCACCATCCCAAGGGCCATGTATGGCAATACATCCAACTACAACACCCTGGTGAGCGACCGCTTTGTGGAAGACGGCAGCTACCTGCGAATGGGCTATGCCCTGATCTCGTATGCCATCCCCACCAAATCGCTCGTGCACCTGGGACTGAGCTCATTGACTTTCTCTGCCACTATCAACAACCCGTTCGTGCTCACCAAGTACTCAGGTGTCGACCCTGACGTGAGATACGACGGCTATGAAGGTGCCGTAGACTGGGGACAGACCCCAAGGGCACGCTCGTTTACCGCAACTGTCGCTATAGGATTCTGATCTCAATGGACAAATCATTAAAACTGACGATTATGAGAACTATCAATATCAAGATAACAGGTTGCGCGGCAGTGATGATGTTCGCACTGGCCTCGTGCAGCGATTTCCTTGAAATAGAACCCCGCAATGAAATCATCCTCGAACAGTTCTGGAACGAGAAAAAGGATGTCGACAACATCATTGCAGGATGCTACTCCGGAATGCAGACCTACGATGTCATCAGCAGGATGATGGCGTGGGGAGAGTTCCGCTCCGAGAATGTCAACACCACTGGCATCGCACAGCAGTACGACATCAACTTGCACAGGGTGCTCGTCGACAATCTCAACGCTTCCAACTCCTACTCCGGATGGAGCGGTTTCTACAATGTCATCAACCGATGCAACACCGTCATCTATTACGCCCCATCGGTGGCAGAGAAAGACCCCTCGTATACCGAGAGCGAGCTCAGGGCCACCATCGCCGAGGCATCGGCACTGAGAGACCTCTGCTATTTCTACCTGATACGCACCTTCCGCGACGTGCCCTACACCAATGAGCCTTATCTCGACGACAGCCAGCAGATGGACGTGCCTGCAACACCTTTCGACGAAGTGCTCAACAACCTCATCGCCGACCTGGAGAAAGTGCAGAACGATGCCGTGCGCCGCTATCCCGAGAGCCATCCTGAATACCAGACCGGACGCATCACGCAAGATGCCATCCATGCCATGCTCTGCGAGATGTACCTGTGGAAGAAAGACTATGCCAACTGCATCAAGTATGCCGACCTGGTGATCGAGGCCTATCAGAGATACGCCAAGGAGAAAGAGGGCAACCTGTACAATGACATGCAGACGCGTTTCAACGGCTTCCCCCTCCTCCGCGAGAACCAGTCCACCTCATCGTTCGGCTCGGCCTTCCAAAGCATCTTCGGCTCGGGCAACAGTTCGGAGTGCATCCTGGAACTCAACTATGCCAACGACGACAACCGCATCTCAAACAATGCGGTGAGCACTTGCTATGGCAATATCTCGGGTAATAATCTGGTATTTTTCGTGAAGCCATCCGACTATGTGGGGCTCGACCAGCTCAACGGCGCGTACGCCGTCTTCACCAACAAGTACGACGCGCGAGCCTACGAGTCGCTGTATCCTCTCTCCGCCACGTCAACATCCATCTGCAAGTACGTGTTCCGCAATCCCATCATCTACTTCGACCAGAATGCCTCGACGGCAACCACCAGTTATGCCGGAACTTATACCGATGGGCATAACCACTCCAACTGGATCATCTACCGGCTCACCGACATCATGCTCCTCAAGGCAGAGGCCATCATACAGCAGATGAGCGACAACATGAGCGAGGCCGACAATGTCTTGCAGGAGAGAGCTTTCAACCTGGTGAGCGCGGTCAACAAGCGGAGCATTTGCAAGGCGACGCTCGCCGACAAGGATACCCTCCACATGGCCGACTATGGCTCCAAGGCCCTCATGGAAGAACTGGTGATGAAGGAAAGGCACCGCGAACTGCTTTTCGAGGGCAAGCGGTGGTACGACCTCGTGCGCCGGTCGCTACGCGACGGCAACACGCTCTACCTGCGCACCCAGATAGCCCAGAAAGGTCTCGAGAACGCCTCTATCGTCAACAGCAAGCTGGCGAGGATGGAAGCCATCTTCTGGCCCTACAACATCGAGGAGATGAAGGTGAACAAGAGCCTCGTGCAGAATCCCGCCTTTGGCAGTGGCGAGGACGACAGCATCGAGAATTCGGCTACCGGGAAATGACCTTCTGCGAACATGAAACAGTCAAACATTAGTATTACTGAGATATGATGACAACGATAAAGAAATCAGCCTTGTTGCTCGGAACCGTATGCCTGCTCTGCACCTTCCTGGTGGGATGCTCCGACGACCCCGACGACGAATTCTATTATACCTTCAAAGGGGAGATGATGAGCACTTACCTACAGAGCCGGCCACAGTACAGCCTCTTCTCCTCTATCGTGACAAGGGCAGGACTCATGCACCTCTTGTCGGCCTACGGGGCGTACACCTGCTTCGTGCCCGACAACGATGCGGTCAACAGATATCTGGCAGAGAGGGGACTCGGCTCCATCGACAACCTCAGCGATGCCGACTGCGACACCATCGCCCGTACCCATCTGATGGATGTGATGTACACCACCTACGACATGCCCGACGGAGTGCTCACCACGCCCAACATGAACAACCGA
This sequence comes from uncultured Prevotellaceae bacterium, assembly GCA_900320585.1. Taxonomy (GTDB): domain Bacteria; phylum Bacteroidota; class Bacteroidia; order Bacteroidales; family Bacteroidaceae; genus Prevotella. Next base: position 34,961 of record ONSV01000020.1, read on the forward strand.
TACCTCGAGGTGACACGAAAACTCGACAACGACAGCAATGCCGTGGTGTTCCTCAACGACGACGCACACATCTATTTCGAACTGCAGGACGACTCCGTGGAGAACGGTATCGTGCAGCCCGTCGACAAGGTGCTGCAGAGCTCGAACCGCATGCTGCCCGACATCATCGGCCAGAACCCCAATATCAGCCTCTTCAGCGACGCGCTGCGGCTGACCGGACTGCGCGACTCGCTCTTCCGCTACAAGGACGAGAGCTACTCACAGCCCCTCAACACCAACGGCCAGCCCGAATGGCATGACTACAACACCGGCGGCGATGCCAACAACCCCATACGCGAGGCGGCAAGGGCACCCGAGGAGCGGCTCTATGGCTATACGGCCTTCGTGGTGCCCAATACGGTGCTCAGCAGCAAATACGGCATCACCGACATCGAGGGACTCTACCAGAAGGCCTGCGAGATCTACGACCCCATGTATGGCGGACAGAATGAGGACTGGCACCAGCTCAGCCATGCCACTGACCGCAAGAACCCGCTCAACCGACTCATCTCCTACCACCTGCTCAACCGCAATGTGCATGGCTACAACCTGCTCACCGTGCTCGAGGACATCGGCATCGACACGCAGAAGATGAATCCCACCGAGTGGTTCGGCACCCTCATGCCACACACCTTGATGAAGGTCGAGAAACTCACGGTGCGCAAGTACCAGGGAGCGGGTGTCCTCACCGACCGCTACATCAACCGCCGTGTCGACGACCACTATAGCATCGAGGGCGTGCACATACAGCCCACCATCGGCGACGGTTACCGCGGCGAGGCCCTCAACGGATGCTATTTCTATGTCGACGACATCATCCGCTACGACAACACCGTCATCAACGACGTGATGAACTGCCGTATGCGTATGGACCTCTCGGCGGTCTTCCCCGAACTCATGACCAACAACATCAGGATGAACTACAAAGGCAACGGGCTCTTCTCTGATGACTCAAGATACAGCCATGAAGAATTGCTCGGCACATGCTATTTCTTCCCCAATGGCTACCTCGACGGTGTGAAAGTGGGCAACAATGGCTACTTCGTCTACCGCAGACCACGCTACACCTACTGGTCGTACAGCGGCGATGAGTTCGTCTGCAACGGCGATTTCGACCTCTCCTTCCGCATACCACCGGTACCCACCGAGGGCGACTACCAGATACGCCTGGGCTATGCGGCCATGTCGATACGTGGTATCGCACAGGTGTATTTCGATGGCGAGCCGCAGGGCATTCCTCTCGACATGAGGCGTGACCTGCGCGACGAGTCGCTGCTCGGAAACGCCTACTGGGGCTCGCACGACGATGAGTACAACCGCACCATGACCGACGACGAGAAACTCGAGGAGCGGAAGGACCTCAAGAACAAAGGCTTCTACAGAGGTGCCAACGGCGCCTTCCGGAAGGGCAGCCCTGCCGATGCCGGACAGTATTTTGCCGAAATCTATGCCACCCTCCGTATCGTGCTCTGCACGGTTCATATCAAGCCCGGCGAGGACCACTACCTGCGCTTCCGCTGTGTGTCGGAGGGACTGGGCAACAACGAGATTATGCTCGACTATCTCGAACTGGTGCCGAAGAGTGTCTACGGTGTCACCGACGAGGGCATCCAGGAGGATGACCTCTAAGGAAAAGGTATGTGAAAATAAGAATCAAAAAGATATAGATCAACTATGAGACGATATCACATCAACTGCAATATGCTGGGTCTGCTCTTTGCCGCCCTCACCTTCGTCGCCTGTACCGACGAGTGGGACAACCACTATAGTCCTACGACACAGGCCAGTCAGTCGATATGGCAGGAGATTCAGCAAAACAGCGAGCTGAGCAATTTCGCAAGGGTGGTGCAGGCCACAGGCTACGATGCAGCGCTCTCAAGCTCGCAGGTGTTCACCGTGTTCGCTCCCACCAACAGCGCCTTTTCTTCCGAGGAGGCCGACCGCCTGATCGCTGCCTACCAGCAGGAGAAAAGCCGGCAGGTGAGAGAGAGGGAGAACTCCACCATCAAGGAGTTCGTCCAGAACCATATCGCCCTGTACAATTATTCCACCTCGTCGTTGTCGAACGATTCCATCGTCATGATGAACGGCAAGTATATGGTGCTGACACCCGGCAAACTCGGCGACATGCCCATCTCGTCGGCCAATCAGATTGCCACCAACGGCGTGCTCTTCACCATCAGCAAGAAGGCCGACTATTTCAGGAACGTCTTCGAATGGCTGCGGTATGACACCGACCTCGACAGCCTCGCCAACTTCCTCTATGCCTACAACCAGTATGAGTTCATTCCCGAAGAGAGCGTACCGGGCGGAATCGTCGACGGAAAGACGGTGTATCTCGACTCGGTCACCGTGCTCTACAACTCGCTGTTCTATGGCTACAACGGGGTGGGGCGCATCAACTCGGAGGACAGCACCTACTGGATGGTGGCGCCCACCAACCGCGTGTGGGACAAACTGGTGGAAGAATACACTCCCTATTTCAACTACGACAACAGCATCGACAAGCGCGACTCCATGCAATGGGCAAACACGCGCCTGGCCATCGTCAAGGGAACCGTCTTCAGCCGCACGCGAAACACCGACCAGGCCTTGCTCGACTCTGCCGTGTCGGTGAATGCCGTGGAGTATGCCCGGCGAAGATCTTACTATGGTTCAAACAACCTGTCGTATTTCCAATACCTCAAGCCTTTTGAGCCGGGCGGCATCTTCACCGGTACGGTGAACACCGACTGCAGCAACGGCATGGTGATGAAAGCCGACGATTGGAAGATTGACAAGAAGCAGACATTCTTCCAGACGATATACAACGAGGCCGAGTCGCGCTCCGTGATGAAAGAGGTGAACGAGAACAACACCGCACCTCCGTCGTTCATGCAGGTGGAGACCACCAACCCATTCTACAACAAGGTGTCCGACAACCAGTTTGCCGTCATCTTGCCGCTCGGAGCCACCAACCCCGAGGTGGTGTACTATCTGAAAGACCTGCTCTCCAACGCCGACTATGACATCTACATGGTCATGGTGCCGGCGGTGGCCGGCGACACCCTCGTGGCAGAGACGCAACGGAGACCGTGCAAGTTCCGCTGTTCCTACAAATACGCCGACCAAGACGGAAAGGAGGTGAAAGACTCCGTTGTCATGATGAACGGCGAACAGGCATATTTCACCACCAATCCCGAGGTGGTGGATACCGTGTTCCTGGGCACGGTGAGGGTCCCGACTTGTTCCTATGGCCTCGTAGAGCCTACGGTCACCCTGCGTATAGCGAGCAACCTCACCAACAGGGAGCGGCGCGAGAATACCTATACACAGATACTCCGCATCGATTGTATCATCGTCAAGCCGCATGAGCAATAAACGCCATCCATACGCTATCAACCTTAAAAAGAAAGCCTATATGAAACGATATATTTTATTCGGACTTGTCCTTGCATTGATATCGCCTGTAGCAACAATGGCACAAGACGAAGACACCCCGAAGAAGCCGCAGAAGGTGTTGGTGAAGAAACAGCACAACTACGACACGCGCAACGTCAAAGGTCGTGTGGTCAACGCGCTCACCAAGGCTCCCGTGGCTGGCGTCATCGTCAAGACTTACGGCATCGACGGCTATTCACAACTCACTGGCGAGGATGGCTCGTATGAGCTGAAGGTGCCCACCTTCGCCTCTTCGCTGTCGGTCGACGCGCCCGACTACAACAGGGCGGTCGTCGGCCTGAAGGGTGCGGAACAGCAGTACGACATCATGCTCTATCCAACCACATTCCAGCCCGACTACTCCGCGGAGACCAACGTGCGCAGCGACCAGTCCTTCCAAGGGCTCCAGTATTCGAGTGCGCTCAACGTGAAGGAGGATGTGCAGAAACAGTTGGGGGCACAGGCCTATTCCATCATGCGCAGCGGAATGCCGGGCATCGGTAGCGTGATGTTCGTGCAGGGCCTCAACTCGCTCAATGTGAACGCACAGCCGCTCATCGTCGTCGATGACGTCATCATCGAGCAGCAATATGGACGCGAGATGATCCACGGAGGATTCTACAACGATATTCTCAACAACATCAATCCCGGCGACATCGAGAACGTGACCATCCTACGCAACGGAACGGCACTCTACGGGGCAAAGGGCGCCAATGGCGTCATCCTCATCCAGACAAGGCGCAACAAGGCGATGGCTACCCGCATCACCGCCACCCTCTCGGCCGGTGTGTCGCTGGAGCCGAAGACGCTCTCGATGATGGGAGCGGAGCAATACCGGGGCTATGCCTCCGAACTGCTCAAGTCTACCGGCACCCGCATCAATGAGTTCAAGTTCCTCAACGAAGACCCCAACTACTACTATTATCCGCAGTATCACAACAACACCGACTGGGGCAACTACGTCTACCGCACTGCCATCACGCAGAACTACGGCATCAACGTTGAGGGTGGCGACAATGTGGCCAACTATAACCTCTCGGTGGGCTACACCATGGCACAGAGCACGCTGAAGTACAACAACATGAACCGGTTGAGCATACGCTTCAACACCGACATCAAGCTCTCCACCCAGTTCATCACGCGTATCGACGCCTCCTTCGCCAACCAGACACGCAACATCCGCGACGATGGTGCTCCCAAGGGCTACGACGAAGGCACACCCACCTCGCCCGCCTTCCTCGCCTATGTCAAGAGTCCCTTCCTCAGTCCTTACACATACGGGCGGGGAGTGCTCAGCAGCACGCATATCGACATCGACGACGAGTCCTACCTCAGCGAGGCCCTCAGCCGTTACACCAACTACAACTGGCAGTTGGCCAACCCCTTGGCACTGAACACCTATGCCGAGGCAGAGAACAAGAACAGGTTCGAGAACTCGATGTTCAACCTCTCGGTGACGCCGCAATACCGTTTCAATGCCAACCTGATGCTCAGCGAGCACTTCAGCTACAATTTGGTGAACACCAGCGAGAAATATTACATCCCTATCAACGGTGTGCCCAACTATTATGTGGCGAGCCTGAACAGTTTTCGCGAGAACGAGGTGCGCTCGCTGGCATCGAAGCAGAACTCGGTGATGAGCGACACCCGGCTGAAATGGGACAACCGCTATGGCGCACACGACGTGATGCTCTTCGCCGGGGCAAGGGTGCTGTGGGAGAACTACACGCTCAACAACCAGTGGGGCTACAACACCGGTTCCGACAAGACTCCCCATATGAAGGCAAGCCTCCTCAACCGCGACGCCAGCGGAACGAAAGACTCGTGGACCTCGGTGGCATGGTATGCACAGGCCAACTACAACTGGCTCTCGCGCTATTTCCTTCAGGCGAACCTCACCGTCGAGAGTTCCTCCCGCTTCGGCTCTGAGGCCGACGGTCTGAAGGCCTTCGACACGGTATGGGGGATATTCCCAGGAGTGCAGGCGTCATGGGTGGTCAGCAACGAGCCTTGGCTGGCCAAGGTGAAGGGCATCGACTATCTGCGTCTCTCGGCAGGGTTCGATGTCAGTGGTAACGACGACATCGACTCCAAGCGGTTCAACGTGGGCCTCGACACACGGTTGCTCAACAACAGGCTGGCCCTGACTTTCAACTTCTTCAAGAGCCGCACCGACAATCTGCTCACATTCCAGTCGCTCAACTTCGTTTCCGGACTGGAACAGAACTGGTCGAACGGGGGCGCATTGGAGAATACCGGATTCGATGTGTCTGCCAACATCAAGGTGCTGGCCCTGAAAGACTGGCAATGGCAGGTGGGCGCAAGCCTCGGGCACTATAAGAATGAAATCACCGAACTGGCAGATGGCGCCAAGCATGCCGACTACTCCCTCTACGGAGGCACGGTAAGGTCGGAGGTGGGGGCTCCTGCCAACCAGTTCTATGGCTACAAGACGAAGGGCGTGTTCGCCACCAGCGAGGATGCCCAGCAGGCCGGCCTCTATGTGCTTGGCGACAATGGCGTGACCAGGAACTATTTCAAGGCGGGCGACATGCAGTTCGTCGACAAGGACGGCAACCATGAGATCAATGCTGCCGACATGGACATCATCGGTGATCCAAACCCCGATTTCTATGGCAACATCTTCACCACGCTGGCATACAAGCGCTTCAAGCTCGACGTGAGGTTCAACTACTCCGTGGGCAATGATGTGTACAACTACCTCCGCGCTCAGACCGAGGGTGGCAACAGGTTCATGAACCAGTCCACGGCCATGCTCGCAAGATGGCAGGTAGAGGGTCAGCAGACCAGCATCCCCAAGGTCACCTTCCAGGACCCGATGGGGAATGCACGGTTCAGCGACCGCTGGATAGAAGACGGGAGCTACCTGAAACTCAAGTCGGTCACCCTCTTCTACAACCTGCCCCTCAACTCCGAGTTCATCCAGGGACTCCAGTTCTGGGTTCAGGGAAACAATCTGCTCACATTCACCAAGTACCTTGGCACTGACCCCGAGTTCTCCATGACATCAAAGGTGATAGGACAAGGCATCGACATCGGACTGATCGGACAAAGCCGTTCGTTCGTGGCAGGTATCAAGGTCAATCTCTAATAACCCAACAACAACCAACGATTATGAAAAAGATCATTATCAGCATATGTGTCTGCGCCACCATGACGGTCTTCACGGGGTGCGCCGACTTCTTTGAGCAGGAATCCGACCATGTGGCCTTTGCCGAGGACTATAAGCTCGACAATGCCACCGACACCATCTATGGGGTCATCGGCATACTGAACAAGATGCAGAAGCTTGCCGACCGCACTATCCTGCTCGGCGAGGCAAGGGGCGACTTGGTGGATATCTCCGACAACACTTCTGCCGACCTGAGGGAAGTGGCGCTCTTCAGTACCGACGACGACAACGTCTACAACAACTCGCGCGACTACTATGCGGTCATCAACAACTGCAATTATTTCCTTGCCAATGTCGACACCGTCCTCGTCAACAGCCGCAACGAGCAGATCTTCAAGCGCGAGTATGCAGTGGTGAAAGGGTTCAGGGCATGGACTTATCTGCAACTGGCGCTCAACTACGGTTCGGTACCTTTCTTCACCACCCCCATACTCACCAAGAAAGAGGCCGACCAGAAGTATGAGCGGAAGAACATCCAGGAGGTGTGCGAATGGCTCATCCAGGACCTCACGCCACTCACCACCGATGAATACCTGCTCAGGTATGGCGATATCCCCATGTATGGGACCATACGCAACACCGACTCCCGTCTTTTCTATTTCCCCATTTCGCTGATGCTCGGCGAGCTCAACCTTTGGGCCGGTCACTACAACGAGGCGGCACAGTGGTACTACAAGTATATCACCACCCGCAACGGCACCAACGTGGCCTATACCACGGGAACGGGAAAAGTGCAGTGGACGTCATCGACGTGGGACAACTATTACGTAAACAATTATGATGTCACAGGCGAACGCTATTCCCTCGACCCACGCGACCAAGGTGAGCTCATCACGATGATTCCGGCCGACTCCATCCCGTCGGAGGGCAATTTCTCCCAGCTGAGGAATATCTTCAACTCCTACGACGTCACCACCGGCGAGTACCACCAGGCACAACTGGTGCCTTCCGTAGGACTGATGAATCTCTCCGAGTCACAAATCTATTGCCATGTCGAGGACCGTGACACCATCTATGCGCCCAACAACCTGGAAAACCACTTGACAGGCGATCTCCGACTGCCATACGTCTGGGACGAGCGACAGACCGTCTACAACTCACAGAGTGTCACGAGTCAGACCATCAACAAGTATTCCTCACGCAACGTGCACCTCTGGCGCCGGCAGATGGTGTGGCTGCACTTTGCCGAGGCGCTCAACAGGGCTGGGTATCCTCGGTTCGCCTACCAGATTCTTGCACGCGGACTCTCCAACCAGGTTATCCAGGAAGAGGTCATCCCTTACTATCGCAACGACTCCATCTACCTGAGCACATTCTCCTTCCCCAACGAGCGCTATATCGTCAGCACGCCCATGAGGCTGAATGGCGAGAACATGCAGGGAATCCACTCCAGGGGCTCAGGATGGGCCTATTGCAACAAATACTACCAGATGCCCGTCGACACGCTCATCACCGACTCGCTCCAGCAGATACAATACCAGATTGGAGCGGTGGAGGATATGATTGTGAACGAGGGGGCGCTGGAGTTCGCTTTCGAGGGTCTCCGCTTCTACGACCTCATGCGCGTGGCCCTGAGGCGTGGCGACCCTGCCTTCCTGGCCAACAAGGTGTACGGGCGTAGGGGGGAACAGCAGCGCGACATCGTGCGCTCGCTCATCCCTGTCGACCTCAACAACACCAATAACTGGTTCCTGAAATGGAATGGGCAGATAGGTATTGAATAGAAACGATACGAAGAGAGCGGCAAAGGCCGCTCTCTTCGTATCGTTTCTTTCCATTCCTCTAAAAAATCACACTATTCTTTTGTTCCGAAGTCCTGTTGCTGTCGCTCCACTTCCTCGAGCGATTTGCGGCGTTCTTCCTCGCTCATGCCGACGTTGGTGGGCGATGGCTGAAGCATGACGTTGCTCCTTACGACCTTTTCTTTCAGCAGCCGCTCGTCGTAGCACATCTTGCCTTCGTAGGGACGGCTGTGGATGACGAGGGTGTCGGCAATGGGGGCATGGGTGCCCTCGAAGGTGCAGTGGGCAATGATGCGTATCTCGCCTGCCTGATGGGTGCTGCGGACGAGGACGGGAGCGCTTCCCCATTCCACGGCGCGGGGGTTGGCCTGGTTGCTGGCATCGCCAATGATGGTGCCCTCGCCCTCCACGCTGAAGGTGATGTGCTCGCGTGCCATGCGGCGCACATTGCCGTTGTCGTCGGTAACCTCGGCCACCACCACGATGAAGTCGCTGCCGTCGGCCACGAGGGGCTTGCCCATCTCATCGGCCACGAGCCGTATCTTCGTGCTGCGGCGCGAGGGCATCTTCTTCTCCTGACACACCACCTTGCCGCCGATGATGCCCTCGGCAAGGAGCGACACGTTCTGCCACGAGCGTTTGGTGTAGCTCTGCTCACGGGCAGCCCAGAAGTCCCAGAAGTCCTTGAACACCACGGGCACGTTGGGGATGCCCTCGGCCTCATGGCGCACGGGCAGGGTGGCCACCTTCGCTCCGTTGAGGGCGGTGAGGCGCACGCTGTCGCAGTTGCTGAACACCACGACGTCGGCATCCGAGAAGGGGGTGAGCTCATGGGCGATGAAGACCATCGGCTCGCCTTCGATGGTGGGGTTGGGCAGGGTCACGCCGGGCGCCTGGCGCTGCGAGCGGAACATCTCGAAAGCATATTTCTTCTGGCGGAAGGCATCGTAGATGCCACCAAGGTAGGCATCGGGATGGTAGCCGCGCTGGTGGTCGAAGGGATGCCACTGGCAACCGCCGATGAACTGCCGTTGTCCGCGGAACATCATGCCATAGGTGTCGGCGAGCGAGAGGGCCGCCACTATCATGGGGCGCTCGCCCCAGTTGCGGGCGGCACGGTTGATGGCATTGTGGGCATACCAGTCATCCACATACTCTCCCCATTCGCGGGTGAAGATGCACTTGTCGGTGTCGAGCTTCTGCTGTCCGATGTTGTAGGCCCAGTCGTAGAGCACGTCGTAGTTGTCTTTCACGCCTTCCGAGTTGAGGTCGGCGGCTGCTGCGGGCCGGCCTGGGTAGGGATACTCCTCACGGGTGATGTTCAGGGCCTCGAGCGAGAAGTCTTTGGGGTAGCGGGTCTCGTTGAGAATAGGCTCCCACATCAGCACACAGGGGTGGTTGCGGTCGCGACGGATGATGTCGCGGGTGTTCTGGTGAACCTTCTCGGCCCATCCCGGTTCTTTGTTCCAATATTGCCATCCGGGGGTGGGCACGATGATGAAGATACCCAGTTCGTCACAGGCATCCATGAACGAGGGGTCTTGTGGGTAGTGGGCGGCACGGATGATGGTCATGCCGGCGTCTTTCAGGCGCTTCACATCACGCCATTGCTGACTGTTGGGCAGGGCATTGCCTACATAGGCGAAGTCTTGGTGACGGTTGCCGCCCACCATCTGGTGGTAGGGCTTGCCGTTGAGCCAGAAGCCGTCCATGCCCTTGAACTCGGCCTTGCGGATGCCCATCCTCACCATGCCTCCGTCGGTGCATCGCTTGCCATCGAGCACCCTCACTTCCACATCGTAGAGATAGGGGTCTTCGGGCGACCACAGGTGGGGATTCTTCAGGGTGGCCTTGAGTTCGGCGCAGCACATCAGCCCTGAGAGGTTGGCTGGCAGGCTCACCCGCTGTCTGATGGTCTGCACCACCTTGCCGTCGCGGTCCTTGATGCGTGCCTCGATGACCGACTTGGGCGACCGCTCGCTGTTGTTGCACACTTCGACGTTGACGAATACGTCGGCGCTCTTTTCGCTGATGTTGTCAAAGTGAAGGAACACTCCGCCACCGGCCACGTCGTTGCGCTCCAGGGCATCGGTGATGTGCAGGGCCGACTTGCCGATGATCCACACGTCGCGGTACATACCGCCATGGTAGGCGAAGTCGAGCTGCGATTGCTTCTTTCCAGGAGGATAGGTCTTGTCGTCGCTGTTGTCGGCTTTCATGGCGATGAGGCAGGTGTCGCCGGCTTTCACTCCCAGTCCGGAAAGGTCGACGATGATGGGCAGGTAGCCGCCCTCATGCTCTTGCACCTTCCGTCCGTTCACAAACACTTGCTGTTTGCCCATCACGGCCTCGAAGTGCACGGTGATGCTCTTGCCTTCCATGTCGGCAGGCACAGTGAAGCGCTTGCGATACCAGCATACGCCTTGGTAGTTGCGGCCACCGCTTACCTCTGAGGGGTCGAGGCGTACGGGATGTGGCGCGCACACCACTTCCCACGACGAGTCGTCGAACGACGGACTCCCGGCATTGGGGGCGTCTCCCAGATGGAAACGCCATCCCTCGTTGAAGTTGTACACGATGCGCCCGCTATCTTCCAATGGGTAGAATCCTGCCACGGATGTCTGTTGGGCGGCTGCTCCCAGGGCAAGGCACAAGCAAAATGCCAATAGGATGGTTTTTCTCATGATGGTTGCGGTTTTTTCCGGGTTATCTGGTTTTCTATCGAAGTATCGTGTTGGCTATTGTAATGTCTGAACTCCTGAACTCCTGAACTTCTGTAACTCCTGAACTCCTTAAAAAATTATTCTTCCAAGGTAAGTTCAACATGCTTCACGCGCAGTCGGCGCCAGGTATACACCACATGCAGGTGGCCGTCGCGGCTCTGGATAATCGAGGGATAGGAGTATTGCGATACCGGACTGTCCTCTAATGTGATCCAGTGGCGCCAATGCACGCCATCGTCGCTGCGTAGGATGGAGAGTGGAGTCCGGGCGCCTTTCTCCTTCGTGGGCTCGATGGGCCAGTCGTTGCAGATGAGGGCGTAGCCACCATCCTTCAGGCTCACGGCATCCAGTCCGCTGTTGTTGTTGGGCACGTCGCAGAGCTCAAGTTTGCTCCATGTCACTCCATTGTCACTGCTGTAGGTCACACCCACCTGTCGGCTGCGGGTGCGGCAGAGGGCTTTCAGCCTGCCGTCGGGCAGGACGATGATGCTGGGCTGGATGGCCTTCACGCCAGGGTCGCTCTCCACGAAGGGGGTGCGGCGCCAGGTTTTGCCCATATCGTCGCTATACTCGAAATACACCTTCCAGCCATCGCGCTCGTCGCTCGTGGGCGATATCAGGCGGCCTTTGTTCAGGATGGGCTTGTTCTTGATAGGACCATAGAGGCTGTCGGGCAGTTGCTCGCGCTTGCTCCACGTCTTGCCACCGTCTTTCGATTTCACCATCCATCCCTTCCATCCGGCCACGTTCGGACCAATCTTGAAGTAGAGTTGCAGCTCGCCGCCGGGGGTCTCGAAGAGCACAGGGTTCCAGCAGGCTTCGCGGTAGTCGGGAGCGAACACGCCATCGGCCACCAATTGAGGTGCGGTCCATTGGCTGCTGCCTTTGGGCTTCCGGCTCACCCAGATGCATACGTCGGGGTTGCGCTCCCTCGTGCCACCAAAATAGGTGGCCACCAGGTCGCCCCTCTTCGTCTCCACGATGCTGGCGGAGTGGCACTGGGGGAAGGAGGCTGTCTTGTAGAGGAACTCGTCGGCCACCACTTGTTTCCCGCGCTGGGGCAGTGGGCAGGTCAGGTCGTGACTGCCTGAGCCCAGCGTGCGTGTCGAGAGGTCGGGCATCCTCAGTTCGGCGGTGGTGTTGGCGGGTATCTCGATGTGCCACTGCAGCTGTCCGTTGTCTTTCTTCCATCGGCTCACAATCTTCCCGTAGATGCTCTGGTAACTGGCATCGATGTCGTCTACCTCGTCTACGCTGAAGTCGGGGGCAAGCACGATTTTCTTATATCCATTCTCTTTGGGAGCGATGCCGGCCAGGCACTCATAGAGCCACGAGACGAGGTCGCCCAGGAGCATCACGTGGTTGCCGCTGTTCATCTTCGGACTGGCAGTGTCGCCGTTCCAGAGTTCCCAGATGGTGGTGGCGCCATGCTCTGCCATGTAGCCCCATGAGGGATAACTCTTGTTGGTGGCCAGCAGCCAGGCGATGTCGGTGCGGCCCATCTGGGTGAGGGCGTGCATCAGCCATCCTATGCCGATGACGCCACACGACACATGCCCATTGTTGTCGGTGATGATGTTCTTGATGATATTCTTCTCCACCTCGCCGCGCACATAGTTGTCGGGAGTCATGCCGAAGACGAGAGGGAGCAGGTTGGCGGTCACGGTGTTGTTGCCATAGAACGTGCTGTCGGGGTAGAGCAGGTGGCCGGGCACGGTGGTGGTGCCTTCGTTGCGCGTGAGGAACCGCTGGTTGAACGCATTCTTGGTGAGCGTGGCCTCGTCGGTGAAATAACGGGCGTCGGCCTCGTCGCCTAACAGGCGGGCAAACTCGCTCATCATCAGGCATGCTTTATAATAGTATGCGGTGGAGATGAGGGTGCCGTCCGTCTGGCGGGCGGGGTCCTGGCTGTGGATGAGTTCCTCGCTCTCGGGGGGAACGCACCAGTCGCCATAGCGGTCGGTGGTGATGAGTCCGTCTTCACCATACTGGGTCTTCAGGTGCTCCATCCATCGTTTCACGTTGGGGTAGAATTTCCGCAGGGGTGCCTCGTCGCCATATTGCCGGAGCAGCATATCGAGTCCCATCACCAGGGCGGCGGGCCATGTCACGTTGTCGGAATAGTAGTTCCAGAATGCGGGAGCCACGTCGGGGATGCAGCCGTCCTCGCGCTGTGCCTCGCAGATGTCGCGCATCCATTTGGCATAGAGGTTGGCGTTGTCGAAGACGTAGGCCTCGCCATAGCAGCCACGGGTGCGGTCGCCGAGCCAGGGCTGGCGCTCGTCGCGCTGCGGACAGTCAACAGGCAGTCCCTTGTAATTGCTCAGGATGCCCCACCACGCGTTTTGGTACACTTGGTTGAGCGTGGCATTGCTGGTGGTCATCATTCCTGTGGTACGCATCTCGTCGGAGACCACCTCGCCCACGAAATCGCTCAGGCTGGCATCCCCCAGTCCGCTGATCTCGGCATAGCGGAAACCATGGTAGACGAAGGTGGGGTGCCACCAGGTGCCTTGTTCCTGTCCGTTGGCATAGTGGCGGTCGGTGCTCCAGGCATGACGGAGGTTCTCGGTCCAGATGTTTCCCGTGGAGTCGAGCCGCTCGGCAAAACGGATAACCACGCTGTCGCCTGGATGCAGACCGCCCATCCTCACCTTCAGCCATCCCGCCATGTTCTGTCCCATGTCGAGCACCACCTTGCCGTCTTTCTTCGTGATGGCCACTGGCGTCACCTGCCTGATGACCTTCATGTTGGGGGCCATTGCCCCGCGCAGGGTGCCAAGGGGTAAGGCGGTGCGCTCGGCTTTCATCCATCGGCTGTCGTCGAAGCCTGTACGGGTCCATCCGTCCCACATCTTGCGGGCGTCATACACCTCTCCGTCGTACTCGTTGTTAGAGCGTATGGCCCCATCGGCATTCAGCCGCCATTTCTCGTCGGTGGAGATGGTCTTGGTAGAGCCGTCGGCAAAAACCACGACGAGGTTCAGGCGCAGGGTGGGGTAGCCGAAACGGGTAATCTTGTAGGGTTTCTTGTTCTGCTGCATCGTGTAGTAGCGGCCATTGCCAAGCACCACGCCGATGGCGTTGTCGCTGCCAAGCAGCGAGGTCACGTCGTAGCCATTGTAAAGCACGGTGCGGCGATAGTCGGTGGGAGCGGGGGCGAGCACGTCGTCGCCCACACGCTGGCCATTGATGTAGGCCTCATACATACCCAGTCCGCTGATGTAGAGGGTGGCGTGCCGCACCTCCTTGTCGAGCGTGAACTCCTGGCGCAGGTAGCGGGCACTCAACTGGCTGTGCTCTTCTTCCACGTCCCAGGGCATGGCATGGTCGTAGCCTATCCATCGCCCTTTCCAGTCGGCCTCTGCCAGCAGTCCCACGTTCCACATGGCGGTCTCGCTCCAGTCGCTGTCGCCCTGGGTGGTGCTCACCTTCACGCGCCAGTAGCAGCGGGTATTGCTGCGCAGGCGCTTGCCGTCGTACTTCACCCATTGCGACTGGTCGGTCTGCAGGGTGGTGTCCCAAAGGTCACCTTCCAGCGCCTGAGCCTTCTCGGGGGTCGACGACACGATGAGGTGGCAGGCGGTCTGCATCACGTCGCCCACACCGGCATCGGCACTGATGACCCATCCTAAGCGTGGGGTGGGGGTGTCGATGCTCATCGGGTTGGTCATCAACTCGGTGCGCAGGTCGCCCACATGAATGGGGGGAAGTTTCTTCTTGGCTGCCATGGCCGCGAGAGCCGCGAGGCACAGCAGCATGCAGGTCATCGCTCGTCTTACCATTTCTCTTCTAATTTGGTGGCGTTCTTGTCGATATACTGTTTCTGACTGTCGATGGCAATCAGCACGCGGTCGCTGCCGCGAAGGTAGGCTCCGTCGAGGGTGAACTCCGTGACCTTGCTCTCATACTCGCCTAAATAGGCGAGGGTGCCGTCGGCAGGGTTCATCATCCACACGTTCTTTTTCGTGCCCGAGATTCTCGTCAGGTCTATCTGCATGGGTTTGCCACTATAGTTGTAGGCCAACAGGTAGTCATTGCCACGGGTGGCTATCACGCGGTCGTAGCGTTCGCCATTGGTGCCGGCTACAATGCTTTGGTCGGCCACGCGATCGGTGAAGGGCAGGGCGAGCATGAGCCATTTCAGGTAGCGCATCTGCTGGTAACCGGGGTCTTTCATGGCATCCCACCATGCCTTCTCAGCGCCAAACGAGGCGAGCACGCCGGGGCGCATGAACTGCATGATGCTGTTGTGGCCGTAGGTGTGGCCGAAACATCCGGCAAACACTGCCCAGTAGGCATAGCGGCGCACATCGTAGTCCTGCCAGCGGGGAGCGGAGAAATCGTGCAGTCCTTGTGGGATGTCCTCGTAGGAGGGCTCGCCGTCGATGACGGGGTGCAGGGGCTGACGCTCCTGGCTCATCTCCACATAGCGCCAGTTGTCTTCCTCGGTGTTGTCCTTGATGGTGTAGTCGCCGTCGCCATTGCGCTGGCCATAGCGGCGGTGCCCGCTCTGGAACATGTTGAAGTCGAGCCACTCACGGTCGTTGTACCACCATGCGCTGGTGGTGCGCCCACGGGGATGGAAGGTCATCACATGGCCAGGGTCGGCTTTCTTGATGGCGCGTGCCAGGGCATCCCACGAGGCTATTCCCTTGTCGCCCATGATGTCGCCGCCAATCATCCAGATGATATTGGGCTTGTCCTTGTAGCGCTCGCCCAGGAACTTGCCGTATTTGGCGGCTTTCTTCTCGTCCATCTTCCCTATCATCGACCCCCAGATGCAGTCCATGGCAATGTAGATGCCATTGGCGGCAGCCATGTCGACGATGTAGTCGAGATGGTCCCAGTAGCCATAGTCTCCCTCGCGGGTGAACTTGGCGAAGTCGAAACTCTCGTCGTTGGCCTGGGCGCCATAGATGTTGAAGGTGGGGATGGCGTTGAGCACTTGTATCTGTTCCACGTTGTAGCCCATCTCGCGCTCACGGGCGAGGTAGTATTCCACTTCGTCGCGGTTGAGCCGTTCGGGCATCAGCCACGAGGTGTTGCCGAGCCAGAAGAAGGGGGTGCCGTTCTCGTGCACGAGGTAAAGGTGGTTGGCCGAGACGGTGAGGCGGCCGTTCTCCCATGGTTTGTAGACCTTGGCGGCCTGGAGTGTGGCGCAGCAGGCCACGAGCAGCAGGATAAGGAAGGGTTTTCTCATAAGTCTATTGTGTTTCTATTGATTGTTCATGAAGTGAAAGGATGGGGTTAGCGGGCTTTGGCACCAGAGAGGGTGATGGCGGTATCTTTCTTCGTCTTGATCTCGTATTCGTAGTAGGCTCCCACTTTCTTGCCTTTGTATTTCAGCGGGGTGGTGGTGCGGAGACGCAATGTCCCATTATTGGCCGGGAGAATGGTGGCGCGGCGCAGTTGGCCGCCACTCCATTCCACCTCCACCTCGTAGCCGCCACGGGCCTTCAGCCCACTCACCCGGCCTTCTTGCCATGCGTCGGGGAGGGCGGGCAGCAGATGCACGTACCCGTCGTGGCTCTGCAGCAGCATCTCGGCAATGCCGGCGGCACAACCGAAGTTGCCGTCAATCTGGAAGGGTGGATGGGCATCGAGGAGGTTGGAGTAGGTGCCGCCCTTTTTCTTCTCAGTGCGCACCAGGGTGAGGTTGCCATCGAGCAGGCGGGCCCAGAGGCACACCTTCCATCCCATGCTCCAGCCCGTGGAGGGGTCGCCACGGTGCTCGAGAGAGGTCTTTGCGGCGTTAGCCAGTTGGGGTGTGCCTAATGGGGTAATCTGGTTGCTGGGATAGAGGGCATAGAGATGCGACACATGGCGGTGGTTGTCATCGGGGTTGTCCCAGTCGTCGAGCCACTCCTGCAACTGTCCCCAACGGCCTATTTGCAGTGGGGGAAGTCCGTTGAGCTTGTCGCGCAGACTGTCGTTCAGCGTGGTGGGTTGCTGCAGCAGGTCGGAGGCCTCGAGCACATGACTGAAGAGGTCGCGGATGAGTTCGTTGTCCATGGTCACGCCAGCGGCAGTGGTCGACTGGTAGGGATGCTGGTTCTCGGGCGAGAGACTGGGGCACACCAGCCAGTAGCCTTTCTCGGGATGCCTCACCATGATCTGGTTGAGGAAGCGGGCGGCTCCCACCATGATGGGGTAGACGTCGCTCAGGAATTGCCTGTCGCCAGTGTAGAGCCAATGCTCCCACAGGTGCTGGCACATCCATGCGGCACCGGTGGGCCAGAGTCCCGAAGGGGCTTTGTCTATCGCTCCCGTCACACGCCAGATGTCGGTGTTGTGGTGCAACACCCATCCGTCGGCGCCATACATGATGCGGGCGGTGGCATGGCCTGTCTCGCTGATGTCGCGGATGAGCGAGAAGAGGGGCTGGGTGAGTTCCGACAAGTTGGTCACCTCGGCAGGCCAGTAGTTCATTTCACAGTTGATGTTGGTGGTGTATTTGGAGTCCCAGTTGGGGAACATCTTGTCGTTCCATATACCTTGCAGGGTGGGGGGCTGGCAGCCGGGCTGTGAGGTGCAGATGAGCAGGTAGCGGCCAAACTGGAAGTAGGTCTCCACCAAGTGCATGTCCTGGTTCTCCTTGAAGCGCTCCACGCGCAGGTCGGTGGGGATATTGGCGTAGGCGTTGGCCCCCAGGTCGAGCACCACACGGTCGAACAGCTGCTTGTAGCGGGATGTGTGATTATTTTTCATCGTGGGGTAGTCGGTGGCAAGGGCGGCGCCCAACTGCTGTTCCGATTTCACGGTGTCGTTGCCGGTGATGTCGTCGTAGTGCTTGAAGTTGGTGGCGATGGCGATGTAGATGACCACCTCGTCGGCTGCTGTGACCGATATCACACCGTCGGCACAGGTCATCCGTCCACCTTTCAGCCGGGCGGTCACTCGTCCGGTGAAGTTCACCTTCCCCTTCAGTCCCTCGTGGTTGCTGCTGGTGGCGCTGAGCACCACCTCGTTGCCCTCGCTCCTGATGTTGGCGTCGGCATGGGGGGTGGTGAGCATGGCAGTGAGGGTGATGGAGGCTGGCCGGTCGGCAGTGATGCGCACGGCCATGACATCGCTGCCAAGGGGTGCGAGATACTCGCGCTGGTAGTGGATGCCATTGGCGGTATATCGGGTGATGGCTCGGGCTGAGTCGAGCGACAGCTCACGGTAGTAGCCGGTGTAGGCTCCCTGACCGGGGAAACTGATGTAGAGGTCGCCGAAGGGTTGGTAGGGCATGCCGTGGTTGGTGCGGCTCTGCACATGCTGGGTGGCCAGGTCCTGGGCTTCCTTGTAGCGGCCCTCCCAAACCAGTTGGCGCACCTTGGGCAGGTATTCCAGGGCCTCGGGGTTGGCGTTGTTGTTGGGTTGCCCGGCCCAGATGGTCTCCTCGTTCAGTTGCAGCCGGTCGGCGGCCACATTGCCGTAGACCATGGCCCCCAGACGGCCGTTGCCGATGGGAAGGGCCTCGTTCCAGTTTTGTGCCGGTCGGTCGTACCACAGCAGATGCTGGTCGGAGGCATGCACCGAACCGGCATAGAGCGAGGCGAGCAGGATGAGAATCACCAGTGCGGTCTGCGCGATGGTGGGCCGCTCAGTGAATAGTTGTGAGCCGGCCATGTGGGTGGATGCTTTCATGTGTTGTGCGCTCATGGTTGGATGCTTTTCGGTTGAAATCTGAGGGTGTTCTCGTCCTCGATGACCACCTTGTCCTCGTCGAGCATGGTGGCGTCGAGACCGAAGACGCTGATGAAGAAATCGTATACGGCCTGTCGCTTGTTAGGACCGAAGTCATGGCGCTCGTCGGGCAGGTGCACGTTGCCCACTTGGTCCTGTGCGCCATAGAATCCGTAGATACGTTGCAGGTAGGGATACTCCAGGGTGGGGGTGGTGCTTGTCCAGTCGCCGCCGTCGCTCACCACCATCATGGGCTTGGGAGCGAAGAGGGCGGCCAGTTCGGCATTGCAGGTGCCGCCACCGGAGAGTTGGATGGGCATGCCGCTCTCGCAGGGACAGCCGCCGTCGAACCACGACGACATGCTCACCACCGGACATGAGGCAGCGAAACGGTCGTCGAGCACACTGAGCAGCACGGTCTGGGTGCCACCGCCCGAACCACCGTTCACTCCGATACGCGTGGTGTCGATGTCGGTGCGTGACGCGAGCAGGAGGTCAAGGATGGTCAGGCCATTGAAGGCTTGCATCACATGGGCCTCGCTGGTGTGGTGCGACTCGCTGCCCACCTCCTCGGCACTCTCGCCCCAGCCCCATAGGTCGTAGTTCACGCAGATGGCACCCATCCTGGCAAGTGTGGCATAGCGTTTCTGCAGGTCGGCATTGTAGCGCCCTTGGTTGAAATGGCCGTTCGGACAGATGATGAGTGGGTGCCGCCCCTTGCTGTCGGCTCCCTTCGCTTTCTTTCCCGTGAGGGGCAGCGGAGCATAGATGCTGCCGCAGACGGTATGTCCGCCAATGGTGTGGCAACGGAAATTCTGCACCGTGTATCCATCGTGCTTGCGGAGGGTCCCGTAGTCGGCCTTGGGTGGCTCTCTGAACTCCAGCAGCGGACTGATGCCCAACCTTTCTCTCACCTCTTCGCGCAGCGTGTCGCGCCGGGCCTCCCATTGTGCCTTGTCGGCATAGAGACTGCTCAGGTAAGCGATGAGTTTCTCGCCATCGGCGGGTTGACGGCGTGGATATTCGTAGCGCTTCACCTTCCACACGTTCTTCTGCTGGTATACGGGCTTGAAGTCGAGTGGTGAAAGGATGTTGGTAAGGGTCTCCTCCACACTGTAGGGCCGTATGCGGAAGTCGGCATAGGGCACCTTGATGCCCGTAGTGTCCATGTCGTATTTCAGGCGGATGTCGAACCGTCGCTGCACGTCGCCCATCACGTCGCTCAGCGAGCGGGTGAACTGGTTCTCGAAGTTTTGTGCCGTAGCGCTTGCGGCTACCGACAGCAATAGGGTGGCGATGATTTTTCTCATATGCTAATGTTGGAAAAGGTATTCTAATTTGCCCAGGTCGGGGCGGTGGGCACGGCATTGGCCATCGACGAGCAGGATGAGGCCGCTGCCTTGGTGATAGTGCTGACCGTCTTTGTCCCAGATGATGGTGAGCATATGGCCGCGGTAGTTCACACCGTCAAGACAGAAGTAGTCCCATTGGTTGTCGGGCAGCAAGGGGTTCACCACGATGCTCCCGTCATCCTGCGGCCGGAGTCCCACGATGCCCGTTATCATCAGGTCGTTGAAGGTGGAGTGGTTGTAGTAGCGGCTGCGCTCACGGTCGCCCATGAGCCAGGCTCCGTTCTTCTCGTCAAGGTACTCGCCTATGTAGGGCCGTCCACGATGGTGCTGACTTTCCACATACAATTCCATCTGCCGGAAGAATACGGAGTCGCCCACCACATGTGGTGCGGGATAGTCGTTCAGGTAGTTGGCCAGGGCGGTAAGGGTCTGTGAGGTGGCGAAGGGCCAGACGGCACCGTCCCACTCACATCTTCCCACGCCATGCGAGCGGAACTGTGGATGGCGGCGCTCGGCGGTGGTGAGCCCGTAGGGAGCGGAGAAGCCCTGCTCGTCGAGGAGTTGCAGCCATGCCACATCGTATTTTGGATTCGTGAAAGTGAGATTGAAATACCAGGGGATGTAGCCTATCGCCTCGCGTACTGCTGCCAATGTGTCGGCTACATCGCCGCGACGGGTCTCGAAGAACTGGTCTTTCTCATTCCACAGGTGCGTCACGATGAGGTGGCGCAGCGTATCGGCTTTCGCTTTGTAGAGTCGGGTATTCTCTACATCCCAAGTCAGCCCGTTCAGCCAGGCCAGGGCCTCGGCATTGCCACACATATAACTGTTGATGGTGGGCCGGGCATACTGTTTCTTGCGCCCGCCACTGATGCTCTCTTCCATGCCGTCCTGCACGTCGCCCTGCCAGTAGAGGCCTGAGGGCAGGCGGTTGGTCGACTCCCAGCGGGCATACTCCTCCTCCAGCTTTGGCTTCAGGGAAAGTACGAAGGCGGTGTCGCCCTGCACCTTGAAGAGCTGCTGCACGGCATAGGGGTTCCAACTCGAGAACTTGTTCATCTTCGTCATCGCCTTACCCTCGTTGCCGAAGTACCAGGTGCGCAGTATCTGGTGCAGGTAGGTGGTGTCGCGCAGCCAGCGGCTCTCCATCACATGATGGCCGATGGCGCAGGCAATGAGGTTGTAGCGGTCGGCATACGACCGGTCGACCAGGAACTCGGTCATGCCATAGCCCACGGGCGTGCGCTTGATGTGCTTGCGCAGGGTCCACCAACGGTAGTAGTACATCTCGCGGAAATTCTCTTGGGGACAGTCGAAGAGGGGGATGTTCTTGCGCATCCATTCCGACGACTGTGCGTTGGGGATGGTGGTGACGATGTTCTCGTCTTCCATCGTGTTGAAATGCTCGGCATAGTGGGCGAAATCGTCGTAATGGAGAACGGCGGTGGTGTTGTCGTCGACGGAACGGCTGATGACGTTGGCGATATGATAGCCCACCGCCGGGTCAAACTCGTCGGGACGGGGCATGTCGAAGTCTTGGTCGGCGGGAGTGTTGAAGTCGGGCTTGTCGAAAGGCATGCCTGTGCGGAAGACGATGCGCGAGATGCTCTCCACCGGGGTGTCGAATTGCCGCTCACAGGCTTTCTTCCCATTCAGGTAATAGATGGCACGGTGCAGGGAGGTGGAGAGCACGGCTTTGATGTGATACTCCACGCCGGGCTCATAGCGTTTCAGGAGGGTGCCATAGCGGGCACCGCCCTTCACCCTGATGGTCTGGGTGGAGTCGACGACGATGCGGGAGCATACATTCCCCTCATCATCCACGAACTCGATGTCAAGTTCGCCTTCATTCGCTTGGTCCGCCATCAGGTCGAACTCCACCTCAAGCTCTTTCGTGTTGGGAATCACGCGCTCTGCCTTGGCATAGTCGTAGGGGTCGCAGTCGAAGAGGTTCAGCCACCCGTTCTTCAGGTTCATTGAACACATGCGGGGCACGTATAGGTTCCAGTCGGTGAGGTCCGACAACTGTTCGGTTTGGGGGAAGGCCTGGGCGTGGGTGGTGGCGTTGAGGCGCACGGGAACCGGAATGCGGCTCACCCAGATGTCTTCCTTGTTGTTCGAGTAGGTCACCCAGAGGTCGCTGTCGCGTGGGGTGCCGTTGCCTTCCTGTATGCCACGGGTGTACTGCGGACCATAGCTCTTGTAGTTGCCGCCATGGCGCAGGGGTGTCACCTCGCCGTGCACCAGCGAGAGGGTGGTGTACTCCAGTCCGTCGCTGCTGAGCGAGATGGCCAGGGGCCAACGGTATTCGGCAGGATTGTAGACGGTGGCGTAGGTGCCGTCGGTGAGCCGCTGTCCCCAGATCTTCGCGTTGGAGTTGACGAAGCCAGGGGCACGGTCGCAGGGCACGCGCCAGGTGTTGCCTCCATCGGCCGACAGACTGGTCACGGCATGTTTCCACAGGGCCACCTTCCGGCCGTCGGGCAGGGTGTAGCCGCTGAATGCCTTGTAGGGTTTGTTCAACGGGATGAGAGGGTCGTTGCGGTCGGCCTCCTCCACCCACTGCATGAGCTGCATGGGGTCGGCCATCAGGGCGTCGACAGCACGGACGAAGGCCTTGTCCTTCGATTTCTTGTAATAGGGATAGATGGTGTTGCGGGCATTGAAGTCGTGGTTGTAGTAGATGAAGTAAATGGGGCCGAATGTCCCGTCTTCCTTCACCTCACGCACCACGCGCCCGATGCCGTTGCCGTCGTTGGGGTCGTCCTTGGGTGTCAGGGCGATGCCGTAGTTGCCAATGGCAATCAATTTCCCGTTGGGAGCCACGTAGAATCCCACGCGCTGGTGCATGATGGCTTTCAGGTTCTTCGCCTCGATACCGGGCAGGGTGGTCTTCGTGAACCCGTCGGGAACGGGGTATTCGGGAAACAGTTCCACGGGGTCGCTCCACGTATACCCGTCGTCGGAGGTCTGCAGCATGGTCTTTCCCGGTGGCTCATGCTCATGCCGGGGGTCGGTGAGGTAGTGCATGTAGAACTTGCCGTTCCAGTAGGCCATCATGGGCTGGTGGTTGTAGGTCCAGGGACGGCTGCCGCGCATGGTCTGGATGTTGTGCACACCCACCACGGGCTTCAGTCCGCCATCGTGGCGCTCAGGACGGGCGATGGTCTTGCCGGTGTAGTGCACCACGTCGCGGTTGTATTTGATGAGTCCCTCTACAAGTTCCTCGGGTGCCATGAACACGGTGCCGTGCTTATGGCCTACCGGGAAGTTCACGGCACCAGTGCGGTCCTCGAAATGCACGAAGTCCTTGGTGCGGTGAGCACCATAGATGCCTTGGCGGTAGGAGTCGTAGTAGATATACCACCAGTCGCCCACGCGGGCGGTGCTCGGTCCCTCGGTGAACGACTCGGTGAACGGTTCAGAGGCCTTGCTCCACGGACCATAGGGCGACTCGGCGAAAGCCACTTTGATGTTGCGCATGGGCCTTGAGTTGTCTTTCACCACCATCACATAGTCTTTCGCTCCTCTTTTCACCAGGGTGGCGTCGATGTCGCTGAAGTCGGGGTCGTAGAAGAGTTGGGTCTTGGCAAAGGTCTTGAAGTCTTTCGTCGTGGTATAGTAGAGCCTGTGGTTGTTGAGGTGCTCTTCTTGATAGTCGGGAAAACGACCGGGCACGCACGAGGCCCAGATGATGAGGAACTGCTTGCGCACGTCGTCGTAGAACAGTTCCGGAGCCCACACGTTCACCGTAGTGGTGTCGCTCATTACCTCAATGAAGCGTTGCTCGCTCCAGTGTATTAGGTCTTTCGACGAGGCATAGCCGAACCCCCGGTCGCCCCGCCACGAACTGGTCCACACCAGATGAAACGTGCCGTCGGGACCACGGACGATAGAGGGGTCGCGCATCACTTTTTGCTTGCCCACCTGTGGGGTGAGAAACACACCTTGGATGGAGTCCCACCGCAGTCCGTCGGTGCTGTAAATGAAGCGCAGTCCTTCGGTGGCGGGCTCATGGAAGGAGGTGGAGACATAGATGTCCTTGGCATGAACCGGAAGAAGGCTCCATGCCATAAGTAGCAGAATCGTAAGATGTTTATTCATAGAATAAAAATGGTCTTTTCTTCATCGACGCGAAAACCATGGTTTTGTACTATATAATGATTTTTATAATATGGTCTTTGACTGAAGAAGAGTTTTTTTGGCGGTCATCAACCATGGGCAAATCAGACAAATTTGGCGGTCATCATCCGTAGGGAAATCAGACAAATTTGGCGGTGGATACCCGTGAATGTCGCAAATTGCGGCCTTTGTCTGATGCTTTTCCTTCTTTTCCTTGCGATGAGGAGAAGAAAAAGGATGAATGATGCTATTTTTGCCATAGAAAAATTAAGGGAAACCATGATGAAAAATACTGACAAATTTCAAGTAAAGGCCCCTCGGTCACCCAAAGACCAGGTGAGCGTGCTATTCCTCCATCTTGTGGTGGCTTTCACGCTATGCCTTGTCGCGTCCAACATTTTGGAAACCAAGCAAATCCTCAATAGTCCCATCGGTCTTACTGGCGGACTGTTGGTGTTTCCCATCTCTTATGTCATCAACGACATTGTGGCCGAGGTGTGGGGCTACCGGCGGGCGAGTCTGCTCATCTGGACCGGATTCGTGATGATGGAACTGTTTTTCATCCTATGCGCGCTGGTCGATGCCGTGCCTGGGGCACCGGGGTGGGACAACGAGGCAGGATTCCATGCCATCTTTGGTTTGGCGCCACGCATCGCCATTGCCTCGTGCGTCGCGTTTGTCTGTGGCAGTTTTGTCAACGCCTATGTGATGAGCAGGATGAAGGTGCGGCAACAGGGTCGGCATTTCGCCGTGCGTGCCGTAATGAGCAGTATATGCGGAGAGGCTTGCGACTCGGTTATCTTCTTCCCACTGGCATTCTTGGGCGTACTGCCTACCTACCTGGTACTCCACATGATGGTGGTGCAATTCATCTTGAAGACGCTCTACGAGGTGGTGCTGCTGCCTGTAACCATCCCTGTCATCAAGTGGGTGAAGGCCAATGAGGGCGTGGATGTCTACGACCACGACATCAGTTACAACATCCTGGATATCTTCAGGAAAAAGAAGTAAGGTCTTTTGGGAATGAAGGCCGTTTGGGGGTGGGTACTTTCCACCCCCTTTTCCGTCTTAAGGAAAAGAACCAATCCTTTAAACCCATGTTACAAAAAAAATACAGGGGCGTCGTCGTGCCTATGGTGACGCCAGTGACTGAACAAGGCAGGGTGGATGTGCCCGCAGTGGAGAGAATCATCGGGATGTTTGCCCAAAATGGTGTGGCACCCCTGCTGCTGGGAACCACCGGAGAAGGCAACTCCGTGGCCAAGGACGAGGCCGTGGCGCTTGTCAGTTCGGCCGTCCGCGCTGCCAACCACCGCATCCTTATCTATGCCGGACTCACCGGCAACTGTTTCAGTGAGCAACTGGTCCAGGCCGAGGCATATCACCAGGCAGGGGCCGATGTCATCGTGGCCACCTTGCCCACCTACTATGCCCTCACGCCACAGCAGATGCTCAACTACTACACGATGCTCGCCGACTCCATCACAGGGCCGCTCATGCTCTACAACATCCTCGCCACCACCCACATGAGCATCCCGCTCGATGTGGTGAGACAGTTGGCCGACCACCCCAATATCGTGGGACTGAAAGACTCCGAGCGCAATATCGAGCGCATGACCGAGTGCATCGCTTTCACCAAGGAGCGCCCCGACTTCTCATTTTTCTGCGGATGCGCGGCACTGTCGGCAGAGACCCTCCTGATGGGGGCCGATGGCATCGTGCCCTCAGGGGGCAACTTCATTCCCGGGATGTATCAGCAACTCTATCAGGCGACCATAGATGGTGATAAAGACGAGGCTTTCCGCTTGCAGAAAGCCACTGCCGACGTGTGCGAGATCTATCAGAAAGGCCGTACGCTTGGCGACAGCCTGGCCGCCCTCAAGGTGATGATGCAGACCAAGCAGCTCTGCGACCCTTGGATGCTCATGCCACTCAACCGTCTGCCAGAGAGCGAGGAGAATGAAATCATTTTACAAGTGTCCAAAATCTAACTCCCGATAGAAATGCATTGGATAGACTATTTCATCGTCATTGTATCTATCTTGGTGGCCATCGTCATGGGTGTCTATTTCGCCCACCGGCAGAAAGACACCAGCACCTATTTTGCCGCAGGCGGTCGTATTCCGGCCTGGGCAGTGGGCATGTCGATCTTCGCCACGCTCATCTCCAGCGTCACGTTCCTGGCCTATCCGGGCGCGGCATACGCCGGCAACTGGATTCTGCTGGTTCAGGGACTTATGGTGCCCATCGTGCTGCTGGCGCTCATCGGGGTCATCGTTCCCTTGTTCAGGAAGGTCATCCGGCTTTCTACCTATGAGTATTTCGAACGGCGCTTCGGACTCTTCGCGCGGCTCTATAGTTCGCTGGCCTTCACCCTGGGCCATTTCTCCAAGGCGGGCACGGTGTTCTTCCTCGTCTCGATGGCGCTCGCCACCTTCCTCAACATCAATATCTATACCGTGGTCATGGTGCTGGGAATCACCATCATCATCCTGACCCTGCTTGGTGGCATGGAGGCCATCGTGTGGATGGACGTGGTGCAGGGAGCCCTGCTCATTGGTGGAGGACTCATCTGTGTGGCACTGCTTTTGTTCTTGCCCGAAGGCGGACCGTCGGAGGTGTTCCG
This sequence comes from uncultured Prevotellaceae bacterium, assembly GCA_900320585.1. Classification (GTDB taxonomy): domain Bacteria; phylum Bacteroidota; class Bacteroidia; order Bacteroidales; family Bacteroidaceae; genus Prevotella. The sequence continues at coordinate 61,852 of ONSV01000020.1, forward strand.
CATCGCTGGAGAGTACGACAAGATAGGATTCGGTCCCTACGATTTCGACTTCACCACGCTCACCTTCATCGTCATGGTGCTCAATGGCATTTTCTATGCCCTGCAGAAGTATGGTACCGACCAGACCATCGTACAGCGCTACCTCACTGCCCGCAACGACCGCGAGGCCAAGAAGGCGGCGTTTATCGGCGTGTTGATGAGCGTGCCCATCTGGGCGCTCTTCATGTTCATCGGAACCTGCCTCTTCGCCTATTACCATTCCACAGGGGCTCCATTGCTCCCCGAGGGAATCAAGAGCGACGAGGTGTTTCCCTATTTCATCAGTCACCAGCTGCCTGTGGGCATACGCGGACTGATTATCGCGGCGTTGGCGGCAGCGGCCATCTCGAGCCTCGATGCCGACCTGAACTGCCTCTCTGCCATTGCCGTGCAGGACTATTATGCCCGTTTCAAGAAGCATAGCACCGACCGTAAGCAACTGCGCTTCGGAAAGACCATGGTGGTCGTTGCCGGAGTGGGGGCTATGGCGGTGGCCTGCCTCTACATCTCATGGGGCGGAGAGGGCGTGCTCGGTGCGTTGTTCTCGCTCTATGCCATATTCTCGGCGGGCATCGTGGGCATCTTCATCCTGGGACTGTTCAGCCGGCGTGCCAATAAGCAGGGACTCTATGTGGGCATCGCCGTGGCAGTGCTTTTCACGGCCTATGCCGTGCTTACCTCGACAAAGGTCGACCTCAACGGCGACGGAGTGAAGGAGACAATCCTCGACCTTGGCGAGTGGAACTTCAAGCACCACAACTACATGTTGGGTGTCTATAGCCACCTCATCGTGTTGGTGGTGGGCTATCTGGCCAGTTTCCTCTTCAAGACGCCACTTGCCGACAAGGAACTCACCATCTATGGATATTTGGAAAACAAGAAAAAAGAAACCCATCCTGAATCATGAAATCCATCACGCTACTTCAGCCACAGAAAATCGTTTTCGGTACTGGCTGCATCCAGAACTTCTGCGATGACTATCTCCATCTTGGCTTTCACCGGCTCTTTGTGCTCACGGCACCTCCTATCTTGCCGCTCATCTCACCCACACTCGATGCGTTGAGGCAGAAAGGGGTGGAGACTCATGTGTTCCATGACATCACCGCCGAACCGACGGTCGGCGACTTCAAGAACATCCTCCGCGAGGCACGGGATTTCGGTGCCGACAGCGTAGTGGGCATCGGCGGTGGCAGTGTGCTCGACCTGGCCAAACTGGTGGCGGCTCTCGTCGATAGCGACCAGCAGGTGGAGGACCTCTTCGGCACCGGACTCGTCGGAAAGAAGGGCAAATGGCTGGCTTGCCTTCCCACGACGGCAGGCACGGGCAGCGAGGTGTCGCCCAACGCCATCTTGCTTGATGAGCGCGACCAACTGAAGAAGGGCATCGTGAGTCCGTTCCTCGTGGCCGATGCCGCTTACGTCGACCCTCGTCTCACATGGACCGTTCCTCCGAAAGTGACGGCCGACACGGGAATGGACGCGCTCACCCACTGTATCGAGGCCTATACCAACAAGTTCGCGCATCCCGCTGTTGATATCTATGCCCGCGAGGGTATCCGGCTCATCTCGGCACATCTCAAAAGGGCGGTCACCAATCCCGAGGACAAGGAGGCCCGCGAGGCCCTGGCATTGGGCAGCCTGTATGGCGGACTGTGCCTGGGACCGGTCAACACGGCGGCAGTGCATGCGCTTTCCTATCCACTCGGGGGCGAGTTCCATATCCCTCATGGCCTGTCGAACGCCATCCTCCTCCCTTCGGTGATGAGGTTCAACCTGCCTGCCTGTCCGCAACGCTACGCCGAGGTGGCCATTGCCTGTGGCATAGTTCCCGGCAGCGACGAGAAGGAAACGGCACTGAGGGGTGTGGAGTTGATTGGCGAGCTCTCGGCTGCAGTGGGCATCCCGCAAAAACTCTCCGACCTGCATATCCCGTAGTCGGCTGTCGATGGCATGGCCAAGGCTGCCATGCAGGTGCAGCGCCTACTGAAGAACAATCCCTGTGAGGTGACCGAACAGGATGCCCGCGATATCTACAACTCACTGTATTGAAAAAGTGACCGGAATCTCCGGATATTCCATTGTTGAATCGAAAAAACACAATAATCATGAAACCAATCTTAGCCATAACCATGGGCGACCCTGCCGGCATCGGACCGGAAATCGTTGTCAGGGCACTGAGCCATGAGTCTACTTACCAGAAATGCCGTCCCATCGTCACAGGCGATGCCAACGTGATGCGGAAGGCCGTCAGTCTTTTGGGCCTCGACCTCCAGGTGAATGCCGTGGACGAGGTGAAAGCGGCAAAGTTTGAGTTCGGTACCATTGATGTGTACGACCTGAAGTGTGTCGATGCCGACTCGTTCGAGTTCGGCAAGGTGGCAGCACAGTGTGGCAATGCCGCTTTCGTGTCGATAAGAAAGGCCATCGACCTGGCCATGGCCGAGGAGGTGGACGGCACGGTGACTGCCCCGCTCAACAAGGAGGCGCTCAACCTGGCCGGTCATCATTTCGATGGCCATACCGAGATTTACGCCACCTTCACCAATACCAAGAAATACGCCATGCTGCTGGCCGACGAGCATCTCAGGGTCATTCATGTTTCTACCCATGTGCCGCTCCGAAAAGCCTGCGACCTGGTGAAGAAAGCCCGAATCATCGAGGTCACCGAACTCATCGACGATGCCTGCCGGCAGTTCGGCATCGAGAACCCGCGGATAGGCATCGCGGGCCTCAATCCCCATTCCAGCGACAATGGCCTGTTTGGCGACGAGGAGGCCCTCGAAATCATACCGGCAGTGGCCGAACTGGCGGCCAGAGGCTTCAATGTGTCGGGGCCTGTGCCGCCCGATACGCTATTCGCCAAGGCTAAATGCGGACAGTTCGACGGTTGTGTGGCGATGTACCACGACCAGGGACATATCCCGTTCAAGGTGGTGGGCTTCAACTGGAATGCCGAGACGGGGAAGATGGACAGCGTGAAAGGAGTCAACATCACGCTCGGACTGCCCATCATCCGGGTGTCGGTAGACCATGGCACGGCATTCGACGTGGCGGGTAAGGGCATAGCCAGCGAGGACGCTATGATGATTTCCATCGACTATGCCACGAAGATGGCTATCAACCGACGCATCAGGAAATGATTGTTGTCATTGCCGACGATATCACAGGCGCCGCCGAGATGGCGGGCGTGGCCTTCGACTATGGGTTGAGGGTGCGGCTGGTGCTTGGCCACGACGAGGGGCTGCCTGTCGCTGATGTCGTCGTCGTGGCCACCGATACGCGGTCGATGTCGGCATCACTGGCGGTGGCAGTCACCAAAGAGATGATGGGGCGCCTACTCATGCATGCGAAGGAAAGGATGCCTTTCCCGGTCTTGTTCAAGAAAACCGACTCCGCACTCCGTGGTCATGTGATGGAGGAGTTGGAGGCCATCCTTGCAAGTGGTCCCTACAAGAAGGCGGTATTCCTTCCTGCCAATCCTTCAAGGGGAAGGGTCATCAGGGATGGGAAATACTATTGCGGCGATGTGCCCATCTCCAAAACCGATTTTGCCTTCGACCCGGAGTTTCCTGCCCTTACCGACAGCATGGAGGCGCGTTTTCCCGATGCCGCGAGACTGGGAATCTCGATGCCCGATGCCTCGTCGGTGGGCGAGATAGAGGCTGTGGTGGCCGGTATTCCCCACGACACGCTCCTTGCCGGTGCTGCCGACCTCTTTGAGGCCTTGCTCGTTCATCGTGGTCATTCTCGGAAGGCAATGCATTCGCCAATGGCTCTTGATGCGGGCGATACGTTGGTGGTGGCAGGCAGCACCCAGAGCCAACCTTCCCAATTGGGCTTTCCCGTGGAGACGATGCCCCGTGATGTCTATGATGGCGGTGCTGGTGCCGCGGAGTGGATTCACGGGGTGCTCCCGGTCTATCTACATTCACCGGGGATGGTCCTTGCCATCCCTTTCCGCC
>ONSV01000016.1 GCA_900320585.1 uncultured Prevotellaceae bacterium
TCAGCAAGGGCTCCGACGGCTCGATCCGCGTCTTCTCGAAGCGCTTCCGCGACGTCGACCAGGCGGTGCTCGTGCAGTTCCGCCTCGCGGAGTGCCTCTTCGAGCAGGCGAAGGAGCATCGCCGCAGGAAGCAGACCGAGAAGAGCTCCGAGGCGATTGCGCGCGGCAGGTTTATCCTAGAAGAAGCCCTGAAGAACTACCCGGGCACGGCCCATGCGGCGCAGGGAGAGTTTCTGCTCGCGAACCTCTCCCAGGAGCTTGCTGCCGAGAGCAGGGAAGCGGGCGACGAGGAGAAGGCGCGCCAGCTCTACACCGAGGCGCTTTCGCGCTTCTCGTCCATGCTCGCCGCCTCTCCGCGCGGCGAATACGCCGCTCGGGCGCAGTACCACAAGGCGCTCTGCCTCGAGATGCTGGGCGATTTCAGGCGCGCCGGCGAGGAATACGTCAAGATGACGTATCTCTATCCCGACTCCGAGCTTGTCGGCGACGCGACCGTGCGCCTCGCCACGCACTACTACAAGAACGAGAAGCGCTACGACGTGTCGGCGCGCATCTACGAGAACTTCCAGAAGCGGTTCCCCAACCACTCCAAGGCGTCACGCGCTCTCTTCATGTGCGGCAGCTGCTACGTGAAGGAGGGCGATCGGATACAGGCGGAAATGGAGGAGCAGGGTTCCGGCTCCCTCTCGCCGAAGGCCGAGAAGATGTACACTAAGGCGATGAAGGCGTTCGAGTCGATGGCAGAGATCTATCGCACAGACAAGCCGGAGATGCGGGCGCAGGCGCTCTACTGGGCGGGCGATGCGGCTCTCAGGGCTCGTTTGGCCCGTAGCGCGTATCTCTTCCTGAAACGCACGGTCCTGGAGTATCCCGAGACCGAGTGGGCGCGCCGCGCGCGCGGGCTGCTCCTGCAGGAGTCCGACATGTTCAAGGATATGGAGTGACGGCGATGGATGCAAGAAGCTTGATATTTGTCGCCTTTGCGGCGATTGTTCCGGCGGTGCACGCCTGGGACTGGCGCACCGACTGGCGGATGCGTGGCGACATCTACCGCACGTTCGACTTCACCGTGCGCGGCGGCATCGACCGCGCGTCCAAGGCGTTCGACAAGGCCGTGACCGACGAGTTCAGGGGCGGGCAGTCCGAACAGGACCGCATCGCCAGCTTCCGCGCCGCGGCCGCCGAATGGCGCAAGGTGCAGGTGCAGTCCGAGACAGGCGACTTCGACGAGAAGATCCTCTCCTACGCGCTTTTCATGCAGGGCTGCGCCCGCGAGCGCGCGAAGGACTCGAACGAGGCGTTGCGCCTCTACTCCGAGGTCATCGAACTCTATTCCGACATCACCTGGGTGTCCGTCCCCGCCAAACTGCGGCTCGGCTGCCTCCAGATGTCCATGGGCGACGTCCGCAAGGGCGAGGCGACGCTCATGGAACTGCTCGACGACCCTGCGTCGCAGAAGACCGTCGCGAGGGCGATTGCGCAGCGAATCATGGGGGACCGGCTGTGGAACGCCGGGAAGTTCGACGACGCGATCGCATGTTTCAGGGAGGTCATGGGGACGGAGATCGCTGGCGAATCGCGCAGAAACGCCGCCCGCGACCGCCTTGTGGCCATCGCGCTCGCGCGGGGCGACTATTCCGATTTCGACGAGCTCGCGTTTTTCGGCGTACAGAACGGCGACGCCCCTCGCCTCGACGCGGTCCGCCGCATGTTCGACACCGTGTGCTACGTGTGGCTCCGCAACTTGGGATGGAACGACTTTGGCTCGCGCATGGAGAAGCTCTATCCCGGCGAATCGGCCCGCAAGAAGAAGCTTGACGCCTCGAAGGCCTCGTTCCTCGCGTGGTTCGAGGGGAAGAGCTCGCTCTATGCCTCTCTCGGGAGGCAGATGGACTACGCCCTTGACTGCCTGCGCGCGGCGACGCTTGTCGACAAGAACGACGTGGTGTCGGCGCGGCTCAAGGCCGTGGAAAACGCGATTCGCGCCCAGAAGGACGAGTCCGCCGCGTCGAAGGCCGCGTGGGCCGCAAAGGACATTCTCTGCACGGTGCAGAAGTACGACCTCGCCCGCCGGATCCCCGATCTCGTGAAGAACCCGCTTTCCTCGTCGATGATGCGCCACCAGATCGAGCTCGCCGCCGGCAAGCATGCCGCCGCCGCAATGTGCCTCGAGGAGTATCTCGGCCACAAGCCGCCGCCCGACGCCGCGAAGAACGCGAAGATGACACTTGCGCAGATATACCGCGACAACCTCGGAAAGTACGACAAGGCAATCGCGATCTTCCAGGAGTTGAACGACCCGCCGCGCACGCTCTGGGAGCTCTACTCGACGTATTGGAAGGCCGGCAAGAAGAAGGAAGCGTACTCGATGCTCGTCGAACTCGAGTCGATGTTCCCGCCCGAGGCGCCTCGTGCGTTTTACACCCATGCGCAGCGGCTTGAGGAAGACGGCAACGTCAAGCAGGCGATAGCGATCTACAGGCGGCTTCTGTCGCAGCCGGAATGGAAAAAGACGGCCGAGTCGTCGTGGGCGCACCAGGCGCTCGAGCGGCATGGCGTCGCGACTGGCGGAGCCGTGGTGAACGAAGTGAGATAGTACGACGGAGGGATGTCGAGTCATGAAGCAAAACCTGAAACATTCTGCAAATCCGTTCGCGGCGGCCGTCGCCGTGGCGAGTGTCGCGCTTGCGTCCGTGTGCGCCGTTGCTCAGGATCAGCCGCAGGAGGGGGCCGCACCCGTGCAGGCCGCCTCGAACGAGCGGCTCGTCGAGGCCCGCGCGGCAAGGATGGTCAAGAGCGCCATCGCGCTCTTTTCCTCCAACGAGGAGGATCGCGCCGTCGGCATGCTCGAAGCCGTGTCGAGACTGTATCCAGATTCTCAGATGCGCTTTTCCGCCGCGCTTGAGCTTGGACGCCACTTCCTCGAAAAGCGGGTCTTCGACCGCGCTCTCTCCGAACTTACGCGGGCCGGCGGCGCCACGGACCCCGAAGTCCGCGCCGAGTCGCTGCTCCTGCTCGGCCGCATGTATGCGGCGAAGGGCTCGGCTTCGGAGGCGGCGATGGCGCTCAGGCGCCTCGTGCAGGACCATCCGTCGAGCCCGTTCGCGAACGACGCCTACTTCATGCTCGGCCAGCTGCACTTCGAGTCCGGCCGCTGGTCGCGCGCCGCAGAGGCGTTCGAGATGGTCGGAACCGCCGTTCCCGAGAGCTCGTCAAAGTCGAACGAGACGGTTCTCGTCGAGGCGGGGCAGCGCGTGTTCGTACATGTGCGAGACAAGGACCTGACGATCCTCGACTCGCTCGGCGAGAGGGAAATGCAACTCTTGTCGCTGGTTTATGAGAACAAGTTGAAGGAGCTCTTCTCTTCACGACAAAGGGGATTGACCGTGATTGCCAACGCACTCTCGCAGGTGCCGGTGAACATATTCCTGCGCGACTTCCTCTACGAGGACGACGACCGCATCATGATTCTCTACAACGTGGGGAAGACATCGGTGGAGCATTTCGTGGGGGTGAAGCAAGTGATGCTCCGCGAGGTGGAGCTGCTCATGCAGCAGCCCGAGATGCTGGGATACCGCATCTTCGTGCAACTCACGAAAGGGACCTTCGACGACGACGACTTCATACGCCAATTCTATGAGGCGCACCATAGGCTGCCCATGCTCTATGTGCTGCAGCAGTTCATCATCAACAACAAGTCGAGGGCCGAGATGAGGGCGTTCCTCAACAGGTATGATATCTTCGAGGGCAGGGTGGAACTCGACAGCACACCCATCGACCGCTCGGCATATACCATCGCCACCTACTCGAACACCATCTATGATGCTCTCTTCGACCCTTCTGCCGAATGGGAGGCCATCGACCGATGCGCTCAGACGGTGATGGACGACGAGGAGGCCAGAAAAGGCGTGGCCGACTATCCCGACGACGACTTCATCGGTGAGGATAGCCAGGTTGTCATGCAGTTGGCTGTCGACGAGCATCTCCTGCTCTCGCCAACCTGCATCATCGCCTTCTTGGGTAAGCTGCTCGCCCAAAGGTATGCCACCTTGGGTGGTTATCCCAGGAGCCTGCTCACGGCCAAGGCCGATCGCTGGAACCACATCTATCTTGTCAGCCATACACTCGACAACAAATATGCTTTCCGAACCATGTTCTATGTGTTCCGTGACGAGGTGTATGCCAAGTCGGTGGAGAACTCCATGGTCAGTCCTCGCGACTTCATCGTACAGCAGTATCCGGGTATGGAAGAGGAGCCCGACCTGACATTGGCCACCGACATCCTCCGACAAATCGTGGTGGGCGAACTGGCGCTCGAGACCGATGAGGAGGGCTGTATCAACGTGCCGAGAAAAGTCGAGCGGCCACTTGCCGACCGCCTGTATATCATATTGTCGAACAATGGGCAGAGTCCTATCTCGCTCAAACGGCTCACCGAAATCATCAATTCCGACGATGGCAGGAAATACGTGAAGGCTACCGTGTCGCTCGCGCTCAATAAAGACCCAAGATTCGTGAACAATGGAAAGAAAGGACTATATGCCCTCTCGGAGTGGCAACTGCCTTATTTCGGAAGCAATGTCGATATCATCTACAAGGTCCTTAGCCAATACGACCGACCCATGGAGAGCGATGAGATTCTCGACGTGCTCAACCAGTATCCATACAACGAGTCGCTGGGGAAGAACGAACTGTCGTCGGTCATCTCCATCTCGAAAGACAAGTTCAGGAAGTTCGGATTCGGCTATTATGGCCTTGCCGACAGGGAATACGACCCCGAACTGATACGTCCCGTCCGCAACAATTTCGAGGTCGACCTAGAGGCGTTCCGCAGTTTTGTGGAGACCAACCATCGGTTGCCGTCGGCCAAGAACAATGCCGAGGAAAAGCGTCTCGCCTACTGGTTTGCAAGAAAGAGAAAGGATTACGATACCAAGTCGAACTGGACTGAGTCGAAGCGCAAGGCTTTCAAGGAAATCATCGACCTCTACGAACAATACCTGGAAGTTCCCGAAATCCTTCCCGAAAACCAGCAAATAGCAGAAACCACTGCTTCCCCCGCCGATGCCGACGCAAAGATAGCTTCGGAGGCCTTAGAATTGTCAGAGAATTCAGAGTCCTCAGAGAATTCAGAGTCCTCAGAGAATTCAGAGTATTCAGAATCCTCAGAGTTTTCAGAGTACTCAGAGTCCTCAGAGTTTTCAGAGTCCTCAGAATCCTCGGAGTTTTCAGAGTCCTCAGAATCCTCGGAGTCCTCCGACTCCTCTCTTTCTCAAGAGGATGCGGATGCCATAGCTGCCGTGACTCCTGAAATTGTTGCAGAACCTCCCATCGCCATGTTTGCAATAGAAGAGGAGTCACCTTTTATCGCTCCCGACAATCCCGAAGAACCTCCAGTAGAAATCTTCATCAACGAAACACAAGAAGAGCCAGAAAATTCAGAGTCTTCAGAGTCTTCGGAGTCCTCAGAGTCCTCGGAGGGCCCATCCAGCCCAGAGTGCCCATTAAGCCCATCCAGCCCATCCTCTCAAGAAAGCCCATCGAGCCCATCTCCCGATGAGTGGCATCTTCGCCTGGAGGAGGTGCGTGAGTTCGTGCTCCATCAGCATCGCGAGCCGCTTGCACTTTTCACCGAAGAGTATCAGATGGCATGTTGGCTCGAAGAGCAGAAATCGAAATGGCATGCTGCCTTGCTCTCGCCATCACAAGAGGAGCTCCTCCTTGCCATCCGCGATATGATTTGGTAAACCAATAGGTAGAAGTTTCGCATTCGCTCAACTTTTTGTAGTTCAGGAGCTGCAGGAATTCAGACAAGAGCCCGAGGGCACTTCGATGGGCTTAATGGGCTATATAGTTTCTATAGTCTCTATAGTTTCTATAGTATCTATAGTTGATAGCCGTGGTGATGTCTGAACTCCTGCAACTCCTGCAACTCCTCTCAACTTGCCAAAGTTGAGTTATACTATCATTTCGTGACGATGCTCACCTCGCCGATGCTCACCTTGTGGCTGTTCCACGGTGTGGTGTTGAATGCGCTCTTGTTGGTGATGCCATAACTCACCGTACCAGGCTCGCTTACCGTGAATTCTCCTTCCACATGGCTCCAGTCACGGCTGCCATCGTTGCTGTAGAGCACCACCTCGGTGGTGTCGGTGGGGTTGTTCACCTTCTCAAACTTTGGAATGTTCACGCGCAGCGTGTCTCTGTTGTTGCTCACCACATAGAGGGCATTGCCTTCGCCGTCGGCTCGTGCCCAGCCTTCTATCTTGTAGGTGCCAGGCTGCAGATTGAGGGTCTTGCGCAGGTCGTAGTGCATGTTGTTGGGATTGTCCTTCACTTTCAGTGAGATGAAGTTGCCCATCTCGCCGTTAGGCATGATGCCATAGTCCTCAATCCACCGGTCTAAACCTTCAAACTGCTCTGCCGTCCATCCCCAGCGGTCGAGCACGCGCCAGGTGTAGCGGGGCATGTAGATGCCGTTGTGGGTGTTTTGCCGTTGCTCTATCTTCACGGCCTCGGAGGCAATCCTGTGGCCAATGGCGATGAAGGAGCCAATCATCGCACCTGCACTCAGCAGCCAGATGGCGATGAGGCTGGCTTTTACTGCGGTAGAGAGATTGTGCTCATTGCTGCGGTTCACAAGCAGTCGGATCAGACCGTAGAGGGGCAGTCCGATGACCAACAGCGTAGATACGATGCCCAGGATGGTCAATGAGGTGGGTATCGACTCCAGCAGTTGCGAGATGTGAATCTCGGCGCCGGCGATGTTGATGGGAGCCAGGTCGCCAAATATGGCGGCTATCGAGAGTCCGAAGACAGCGGCAATGAGGGCGATGAGGAGACTGATGAGAATGCTTCCCAATATCAGGGCGAAGAATCCACCGATGATCAGCAGCACGATTTTGGCCAGCGCCGAGAGGCAGCCGCGTGCATTGTCACGGGTATTGGGGTTGTTCACAAACTCATTGGCTCCCTTCATGCCACGCATCAGTTCCTCGTTGAGCGTCTTTGCGGTCACGGGCTTTCCATACATGCGCAGACGGTCTTCGGGAGTCACGGCCTCGGGTATCAGCACCCATGCTATCAGGTAGATGATGGCAGCCACACTGAACGAGATGAAGAGCAGCACGATGAAGATCACGCGGAGCACCAAGGGGTCGCTGATGCCAAAATAGTGGCTCAGACCTGAGAGCACACCACCGAGGATGCGGTCGTCGGGGTCGCGAAAAACCTTGCGGCTGAGTGTGTTGTCGCCTGTATTGTAGGCGGGGTCGTAGCCTGGTGGCGGTGGTGGGGTCTGACCTGTCTGGCTCTGCTGGCCATCGGTCTGGTTGTCGAAGGGTGGGGGAGTGGAGCCACCACCTGCTTCGTCGCCCATGGCCTCGGAATCCATCTGCTGGGGGTCGCCGATGCGGTCGATGATTTCCTTCACATGCTCGATGGTGATGGCCATCACGCCTTTTGAGCGGTACTCGCTCAGCAACTCTGCCACACGATGCTCCACATCGTCGGCTATCTCCTCGCCGCCTTCCCTGCGGCTGTAATACCTGCGCATGTTCTCATTGTAACGCTGCAGCAGTTCGTAGGCATCCTCGTCGATGGGGTAGAGGGTACCGAAAATATTGACGGTGATATTCTTTTTCATTGTTGTCTGTTTTTTGGTGATGATGAATAGTTGTTGGTAAGTTTCTTAAACCGTGTGGTTCTCCGGTTCTACGAGGTTGTCACGATTGAGTTCTTCAGCAGATCCACCGTGCGGGTCAGGGCATTCCATGTGGCATCCATCTCCCGCAGGGCAAGGGCGCCGTCGTCGGTCATGGCATAATACTTGCGGGGCGGACCTTGAAACGACTCCTTCCACTCGTAGGTGAGCAGGCCGTCTTTCTTCAGGCGGCTCAGAAGAGGATAGAGCGTGCCCTCCACCACAATCAGGTCGGCATCCTTCAGTTGCTTGATGATGTCATTGGCGTAGGAAGGCTGGCGACGGAGCAGCAAAAGGACGCAGTATTCGAGCATCCCCTTGCGCATCTGTGATTTCGCATTGTCGATATTCATAACGCTTCTGAATAAATGGTTATATACTTCGGTCTGAGGAAAGGTCATGGCCTATATAGATATAGGTGTCTGCGTATCGCTTTCGCTGCCTCATTAACCGCTTTGTGTTGCCAGAAACCGTGGCCAAAGGTATCCGACATCGCAAAAGTAGGTATTTTTATAGTACCTTGCAATACATAGTACTATAAAAGTGTGGTGTTTTAACATTATTTTGCAATTAGTGGATTAAAAACAGTGTTTTTTCTGTAGTTATTCCTGTTTTTATGCGTCAAATGGGTAGCTACTCCATGTGGGTATTGATTGAAAAAGGAGGAATAAAATGAGAGAATCGTGTAAAAATGACTCTTAATGTGTGAAAAATTGATAAAAAGGACGAATTATCATCGTTTTGTACTAATTTTGCATTCAATAACTTCAACTATTATCAATCAGCATTAACATGACAATGAGAAAACTTTTCGCAGCCGCACTGCTTCTGTTCTGCGTCGCTGCACAGGCTCAGACCATCCCCGTCGACCCACAAGTGAGAAAGGGAAAGTTGGACAATGGCCTGACCTACTACATCCGCCACAACAACTATCCTGAGCATGTGGCCAGTTTCTATATCGCCCAGCGAGTGGGTTCGGTGCAGGAGAACGACGACCAGCGGGGTCTCGCTCACTTGCTCGAGCACATGGCCTTCAATGGCACGGAGCACTTCAAGGACAATAGCCTACAGGAGTACCTGCGCTCCATCGGTGTGGAGTATGGCCGCAACCTGAATGCCTACACTTCCACCGACCAGACTGTGTACTACATTCAAGATGTGCCCACCACCCGTATCTCGGCCCTCGACTCGTGTATGCTTATCCTCAAGGACTGGTCGAATGGCATCACCCTCAATGAGAAGGCCATCGACGAGGAGCGCGACGTGGTGCATAATGAGTACCGCATGCGCATCAAGGGCACCCAGAAGATTCTGGAAAATGAGTTGCCCAACCTCTATCCTGGTTCGAAATACGGCCACCGCTTCCCCATCGGACTGATGGAGGTGATCGACGGATGCTCGCCCGAGACCCTCAGGGCTTACTACCGCAAGTGGTATCGTCCCGACAATCAGGGCATTATCATCGTGGGTGACATCGACGTCGACCGTACGGAGCAGAAGATCAAGGAACTCTTTGACGGCATCAAGGTGCCCGCCAACGCCGCCAAGGTAGAGCCTGTGGAGGTGCCCGACAACAACGAGGGCATTTATCTCGTGGGTAAGGACAAGGAGCAGCAGCTGAGCATCTTCCTCGCTTTCATGAAGTTTGACCCCGTGCCCGACGAGATGAAGAGCGACATGTCGTACTTCGTCGTCGACTACGCCAAGAGTGCCATCAGCCAGATGCTCAACACCCGCCTCTCCGAGGAGGCCATGAAGCCTGAGTGCCCATTCAGTAGCTCCGGCGCTTCCTTTACCACCTATCTCGTATCGCGCACGAAGGATGCCCTGCAGCTGCAGGTGGTGCCCAAGGAGGGCAAGGACCTCGAGGCTTTGGCAGCCACTTTGCGCGAGGTGAAAAGGGTGAAAGACCATGGGTTCACCGCCACCGAGTACGACAGGGCAAGAGATGAGATCCTGAGTCAGGTGGAGAAGCTGTACAACAACCGCGAGAAGACGCCTACCAACAATTTCTGCCAGCAGTATGTGACCAACTTCCTCAACAACGAGCCTATCCCCTCGATAGAGTGGGAGCATGAGACTCTCAAGCAGTATGCCCCGATGCTCACCGTGGAGGTGATCAACGCCGTGGCACAGCAGATGATTCTCGACTCCGACACCAACTTCGTGGCCCTGGCACTCTTGCAGGATGTGGAAGGAAAACAACTCTTCGCACCAGCAGACATGAAGAAGGTGGTAGATGGCGTGAGGGCCGAGACCCTGGAGGCATACGTCGACAACGTGAAGCAGGAGCCGCTCCTGAGCGAGTTGCCAAAGAAGGGCAGCATTGTCAAGGAGACAGCCAACACCACCCTCGGATACAAGGAGCTTCTCCTCTCGAATGGCGCCAAGGTGATGCTGAAGCACACCGACTTCAATGCCGATGAGATACTGTTGCAGGCCACTTCGGATGGCGGTTTCTCTGTATATGGAAAAGACGACCAGATGCAGATGCAGCTCGCCGACGTGTTCCTCTCGCAGAGCGGACTGGGCAACTTCAGCGTCAACGAGTTGCAGAAGGCCTTGTCGGGCAAGCAGGTAAGCACTTCGTTCAGCATCAATTCCACCATCCACTCGCTCTCGGCCAACACCACACCCAAAGACCTGGAGACCATGATGCAGCTCGTATACCTCAGCTTCACCAACCTCAACAAGGACGAGAACGCGTTCAACAACATCCGTGGCCTGCTCGCCACACAGCTCAAGAACATCGGGCTCAACAGTTCGGTGGTGTTCCAAGACTCGACCATGAGCACCATTTACGGACACAACCCGCTCTTCATGGTGCCCACTGCCGAACAACTTGAGAAGGTGAACATCGACCGTGTGATTCAGATAGCCCGTGAGCTCTACTCCAATGCCGCCAACTTCAAATTCGTGTTCGTAGGCAACTTCGACGAGGCACAGCTGCGTGAATATATCGAGCAGTATATCGCATCGCTCCCCTCCAAGGGTGTGGCCGACCTCAAGGGTAAGGAAATCCGCACCTTTGTCAATGGAGAACTCTCCAACCGCTTCACCAAGAAGATGGAGAACCCACAGGCAGAGGCTGCTGAGATCTGGCGCTCGAAGGCGCTCAAATACAACCCACAGAACAACGTGCTCGCCGACATTTCGGGCAAGATGCTCGAGATGATCTACGAACGTGAGATCAGGGAGCGGATGTCGGCTGCCTATCACGCTGGCGCAGAGAGCGATGTCGACACCGACAACGGTGTGTCGTACATCACCATCCAGGGCACGGCACAGCTCAACCCCGAGAAGGCTGAGGCCGCCATTCCCGAGTTCAAGAAAGGTATGGATGCCATGCTCAAGGCCCCCAACGCAGAAGACCTGAACAAAGTGAAGCAAGCCTTGCTGAAGCAGGCCGACATCGATGCATCCACCAATAGGTACTGGCTTGGCGTCATTGCCCGCTACTACCGCTATGGCATCGACACCCACTCCAACTACAAGGCCCTCGTGGAGCAGACTACGACCAAGCAGATCTCCGACTTCCTGAAGAAGGTCATCGTCAAGTCGAAGAACCATGCCACGATATTCATGATGCCTGAATAAGCCAGAGCAGACATCAACATGGCCTCAGGGCCAACCACTCAGAATCGCGGGTTTCAAACGAAGCCCGCGATTCTTTTTGTAGTCCGCTCAAAGGGTGAATCCGGGCTATTGTCTGAACTCCTGCAACTCCTGAGCTCTAAAAAGTTGAGCGAATGCAAAACTTCAATAATAAATCTCTCGTTTCGGAATTTTACAAATAAATTTGGTTTTTCGCCACCTTATTCGTAATTTTGCACCTTAAAAATAAGAATAGACCTTTTCGCGCACGAAAAGAGTGCCGAGGAGAACAATTTTTTATCGATAAAAGAGATATGACCAAAAAATTTGCAGAGTACAAAGGTCTTAACCTGACCGATGTCAACAATGCTATCCTGCAGGAGTGGAAAAAGAACAACGTCTTCGAAAGATCGGTGAAAGAGCGTGAGGGATGCCCCGAATTCGTGTTCTATGAGGGACCTCCCTCGGCCAACGGACACCCGGGCATTCACCATGTGTTGGCACGTACCATCAAAGATACCTTCAACCGCTACAAGACAATGAAAGGCTTCCAGGTGAAGCGCAAGGCAGGATGGGACACCCATGGACTGCCCGTGGAACTGGGTGTGGAGAAGGAACTCAACATCACCAAGGCGGATATCGACAACCACGAAAGCGAGAAGTATATCTCCATTGAAGACTACAACCAGCGTTGCCGCGAGAATGTGATGATGTTCACATCGGAGTGGGACGAGCTCACCGAGAAAATCGGATATTGGGTCGACCTCAACGACCCCTATATCACCTACGACAACAAGTATATCGAGACGCTGTGGTGGCTCCTCAAGCAGTTCTACGACAAAGACCTGCTCTACAAGGGCTATACCATCCAGCCCTATTCGCCTGCTGCCGGAACCGGACTCTCGAGCCATGAGCTCAACCAGCCTGGTTGCTACCGCGATGTGAAGGACACCACCGTCACCGCTCAGTTTGCCATGAAGGACCCCAAGCCCGAGATGACGGAGTGGGGCAAGCCTTACTTCATCGCTTGGACCACCACACCATGGACACTGGCCGCCAACTCGGCGCTCTGCGTGGGACCCAAGATCGACTATGTGGCCGTTCAGACCTATAATCCCTATACCGGCGAGCCCGTAACGCTCGTGATGGCAGAGGCCAGGACCTCGGCCTATCTCAATGAGAAAGGACGCGACGCCAGTCTGGCCGACTACAAGAAGGGCGACAAGGTCATCCCCTGGAAGGTCGTGGCACGGTATAAAGGCACCGACCTTGTGGGAATGGAGTACGAGCAGCTCTTGCCCATGGTGAAGCCGCTCACCGGAGGCGCCTTCCGCGTCATCCCCGGCGACTATGTCACCACAGAGGATGGTACGGGCATCGTGCATATCGCACCCAACTTCGGTGCCGACGACGCCCTCGTGGCCAAGAAGGCGGGAGTGCCGCCCATCGTGATGATCGACAAGAAGGGACGTGAGCGCCCCGTCGTCGACCTGCAGGGCAAATATTTCGTCACCGATGACCTCGACCCGGAGTTCGTGGCCAACTATATCGACAACGACCTGTGGCAGCGCTATGCCGGAAGGTATGTGAAGAATGCCTACGACGAGTCGCTCGCCCCCGATGCCGAGACCCTCGACATCAGCATCTGCATGGACCTCAAGGCCGAGAACAAGGCTTTCAAGATCGAGAAGCATACCCACAACTACCCACACTGCTGGCGCACCGACAAGCCCGTGCTCTACTACCCGCTCGACAGCTGGTTCATCCGCAGCACTGCCAGCAAGGAGCGCATGTCGGAACTCAACCACTGCATCAACTGGAAACCGGAGTCGACCGGTACGGGACGATTCGGCAACTGGCTCGACAACCTCAACGACTGGAACCTCAGCCGCAGCCGCTTCTGGGGCACTCCGCTGCCCATCTGGCGCAACGAGGATGATGGGGAGACCATCTGCATCGGGTCGCTCGAGCAGCTCTATGAGGAGATTGAGAAAGCCGTAGAGGCTGGCGTGATGAGCGAGAACCCGCTCAAGAAAAAAGGCTTCGTGCCCGGCGACTACTCGCGCGAGAACTACGACCGCATCGATATGCACCGTCCCTATGTCGACCAGATCACGCTCGTGAGCTCCACCGGCAAACCCATGAAGAGGGAGGCCGACCTCATCGACGTGTGGTTCGACTCAGGTTCGATGCCCTACGCTCAGGCCCACTATCCCTTCGAGAATGCCGATGCCGTGGACAAGGGTAAGGCCTTCCCCGCCGACTTCATCAGCGAGGGCGTGGACCAGACACGTGGATGGTTCTTCACTCTGCATGCCATCGCCACCATGATTTTCGACAACGTGGCCTTCAAGAACGTTGTCTCCACAGGTTTGGTGCTCGATGCCAAAGGCAACAAGATGAGCAAGCGACTTGGCAATGCCGTCGACCCGTTCGAGACCATCGAGAAGTATGGCGCCGACGCCCTGCGATTCTACATGATGACCAACTCGCAGCCCTGGGACAACCTGAAATTCGACCCCGAGGGCGTGGACGAGGTGCGACGCAAGTTCTTCGGAACACTCTACAACACCTACTCCTTCTTCGCCCTGTATGCCAATGTCGACGGCTTCGACTACTCGCAGCCCGACGTGCCTGTGGAGGAGCGCCCCGAGAGCGACCGCTGGATCATCTCGAAACTCAACACGCTGGTGAAGGCCGTAGACGAGAGCCTCGCCGACTACGAGCCGACCAAGGCCGGACGTATGATCGATGAGTTCGTGTGCGACAACCTCTCCAACTGGTATGTGCGCATCAACCGCAAGCGCTTCTGGGGCAAGGAGATGGACAACGACAAGTTGGCCGCTTTCCAGACGCTCTATACCTGTCTTGAGACCGTGGCCAAACTCCTCGCGCCATTCTCTCCGTTCTATGCCGACCGACTCTACCTCGACCTGGCAAAGGCCACCGGCAGGGCTACAGTCGACAGCGTGCACCTGGAGAAGTTCCCCACCGGCGACGGATACCATAATGCCGAACTGGAGGCCCAGATGGAGATGTCGCAGAAAATCTCGTCGATGGTGCTCGCTCTGCGCCGAAAGGTGAACATCAAGGTGAAGCAGCCGCTCCAGCGCATCATGATTCCCGCCGTCGACGCACAGCAGCGCAAGCACATCGAAGCCGTGGCCGACACCATCCTCAACGAGGTGAACGTGAAGGAACTTGACTTCGCCGAGGAGGAGGGACTGCTCGTGAAGAAGGTGAAGTGCAACTTCCGCACCATGGGCAAGAAATATGGCAAGCTGATGAAGGGCGTGGCTGCCGCCATGGCATCGCTCGAGCAATCTCAGATTGCACAGCTCGAGAATGAGGGAAAACTCCAGATCGTGGTCGAGGGACAGGACATCGACGTCGAGGCCGCAGATGTGGAAATCATCAGTGAGGATATCCCCGGATGGCTCGTGGCCAACGAGGGCAACCTCACCGTGGCGCTCGAGGTGCAACTCACCGACTCGCTCAGGAAGGAAGGACTGGCACGCGAGCTCATCAACCGCATCCAGAACATCAGGAAGGACTCCGGTCTCGAGATTACCGACCGCATCGATGTGACCATCGAGCCCAACAAGGCCATCCAGGATGCCTGTGGCGAGTTTGGCGACTTCGTCATGACCCAGGTGCTTGCCGACAGCATCTCCTTCGAGCCCAACGACGGTACCGAGGTGTCGTTCGATGAGATGAACGTCAGAATCAAAGTGGAAAAAACAAAATAATCTTTATTCGACATGCTCCGCATCCCTACACCCCGGTGGTGAAAGGATGTGGAGCATCAACTTAAAATTTAGTTTTATGGCTGAGAAAAAACGCTACAGCGACGAGGAACTCGAGGAGTTCCGCGCGATCATCAACGAAAAACTCAAACTGGCCTATAATGACTACAACCAGATGATGAAGCAACTCATGAATGCCGATGGCAATGACGTGGACGACACCTCGCCAACCTACAAGGTGCTCGAGGAGGGCAGTGCCACACAGAGCAAGGAGGAACTGGTGCAGCTGGCCAGCCGTCAGCAGAAGTTCATCCAGGGTCTCGAGGCTGCCATCGTCCGTATCGAGAACAAGACTTACGGCATCGACAGAATCACGGGTGAGCTCATTCCCAAAGAGAGGCTCCGCGCCGTGCCTCATGCCACACTCAGCGTGCAGTCGAAAATAGCACGCAAGAAATTCTGATGACAGAGAACAAACATGCTATCAAGGGGTGGGTGGCCCTGGGGGCCATCATCCTCATCCTTGTCGTCGACCAAATCATCAAGGTCGAGGTCAAGACCAATATGTATCTGCACGAGTCGATACGCATCACCGACTGGTTTTATATCTCCTTCGTCGAGAACAATGGCATGGCCTATGGCATGACATTCATCAACAAACTGGTCCTCACGCTCTTCCGCATGGCGGCCATAGCCGTGATAGGGGTGTATCTCTACCGGCAGGTGAAGGCCAATGCAAGATGGGTCTATGTGGTGTGCCTCGCACTTGTCATGGCAGGGGCGGCCGGCAATCTTATCGACTGCATCTTCTACGGCCAGATATTCTCCTTGTCCACACCCGAGAGCATCGCTCATTTCGTGCCGTGGGGACAAGGATATGAGGAGGTCTTCTACGGAAAAGTGGTCGATATGCTCTACTTCCCGATATTCGAGACCGACCTGCCTCAGTGGCTGCCATTCTGGGGTGGTGAGCATTATATCTTCTTCAGTCCGGTGTTCAATTTCGCCGACTCCTGCATCACTTGCGGGGTCATCTCGCTGTTGCTCTTCTGCCGCACCGAACTGAGCGGAATCTCCTTTTCGTCAAGCGGAAAGGAAGATGAGGAGCCGGCCCAAAAGGGCAAGGACAAAGATACTGCCAACGCAGAGAAAAAAGCTTAAACCAAATCGTAGATGAGGCTGATTCACAGATTGCTGCACCATTTGATGCTCGCAACGGCGATTTGCACTATCGTTGCGTGCAAGCCGGGTGTGCCAAGTGAGTACATTCAGCCAAGGCAACTTGAGAACATCCTCTACGACCTGCATATCGCAGATGGTATGGCGGTGGCCGAGGGCAACTACTCTGAAATCGCTTTCCGAAGACTGGCCTACCGCGAGGCGGCTCTCAGGAAACACCAGGTGACAGAGGCACAGCTCGATTCGTCGCTCGTATTCTATTACAGGCATACCGAATGGCTCCACGACATCTACAAGAACCTGGCGAAACGCCTCGATGCCGATGCCGTGTCGCTGGGCGCATCGGCCAACGAACTGAGCCAGTTTGGCGGCATCACCTCGCAGGGCGACACCGCTACGGTGTGGAACTACAGGCAGACGGCGGTGCTCATGCCGCAGGCTCCCTACAACACCATATCGTTTGACGTGAAGGCCGACACGGCCTACCATCCCGGCGACAAGATGATTCTCTCGTTCGATACGCGCTTCATCTACCAGGATGGCTCGCGAAACGCTACGGCCTATCTGGCGGTGTGCTATGCCAACGACAGCGTTGCCACCCAGGTGGTGCATATGGGTGGCGACATGCATTACAACGTGCAGCTCAACGACGAGAAGCGCCTGGGCATCAAGAGCGCGAGAGGCTTCATCCATTTGGGAAGGGATAACTCCAACTCTCCCAGCCTGAGGATGCTTACCGTATCCAACATGAAACTCATGAGGATGCACACCGAGCCCCCTGAAGACCCTGAGGAGGAGGATGCTCCTGGAGGAAAACTGATAAAGCCCGACACAATGGTTGGCAAGTCGATTCCGGTGCAAGGCAATCCCAATGCCTCGGTGTCGTTGAGGCCACAGGTGCACGATGGCGACGTCCCTTCGCATGCGCCGCCCGTATCGGCTGCTCCTGCACCTCCGCCAGCTGCGGCCCGCACCTCGGCCCCTCATACCAAGTAGTTCTTCGCCCGACTTCATGCATACGCTTTGAAGTGGGGCGAAAGCCTAACCGAATCTTACAACTGTTCCAAAATGTCATTGTTCACAAGTCTTCTGCTGGCTACCATCGCCTACGTCTCGCCCGTACATTTCGATGTGTTGCTCTCGGGCAACTTCGGTGAGCCAAGGCCCAACCATTTTCATGGTGGCCTCGACATCAAGACACAACAGACGGAGGGCAAGGCGGTATACGCCGTGAGCGACGGCTATGTGTGCAGGGTGACGGTGAATTTCAACGGACACGGAAACGCTGTCTATGTGAAGCATCCCGATGGCTATACCAGTGTTTATGCCCACCTGCAGCGTTTCGCTCCCTTCATCGAGGCAAAGGTGAGAAAATGGCAGTATGCTCACCATTCGACCGATGCCGATATCACGCTCGAGGCAAGGGAATGTCCGGTAGCACAGGGGCAACTCATCGCGCTCAGTGGCGACACAGGGGCAAGCATGGGCCCACACCTGCACCTCGAGATCCATCAGTCCGACAACTGGAATATGATGGATCCGCTGGCTTTCTTCCCCAACCTGCTCACCGACAGCCTGGCTCCCGTAGCGCAGGCGGTCATGGCCTATCCCCAGCCCGGCAAGGGTATGGTGTGTGGGAAAAACATGCCACAGCGCTTCGACTTCAAGGACAAGACCATCGCCGACTCCATCTTCGCATGGGGAAAAGTTGGATTCGGACTGCTCGCGCACGACGTGATGGATGGCTCGTCGAACAAGCTGGGAATACGGTGTACGCGCCTGCTGCTCGACGACAAGGAAATCTTTAAGAGCGATGTCGACAACATTCCCACCAACAGCAATCAACTGGTGAACATCTGGGGCGACTACAACTATTTCGTGCGACAGCAGGAATGGTTCCTCAAGTCGTTCATCGAACCCGGCAACACCCTGCCAATCCTCCAGACGGGCGATGACAAGGGCCTTGTCGACTTCAATGAGGAGAGAATCTACCGGTTGTCGTATGTGCTCTGTGATTTCTTCGGCAACCAGGAGCGGTTTGATTTCAACGTGGTGGGAAGACCCGATACAATCCTGACACCCAAGGAGTCTGCCGACTCGGTGATGTTCAGAAGAGGAGAAGAGAACCGCATCGAACACGACGACGTGTCGCTCGTCGTACCCAAGGAGGGCATGCTCTTCGACACAAGGGTGCGGCTGGCACAGCGCGCTTCGAGAAGATACTCGCACGAAGTGGCTTTCGCTCGGCAGTCGGTACCGCTCAGCGAGCATGCCCAGTTGAGGATGCGGCTCCGCAAGGAGGTGCCCGACAAGACCAAAATCTATGTGGCTGCGCGGAAACTCAATGCGCGGAATCCGCTCGACTTCGACAAGGAGACCTTTGTGGCGGCGACGGCCGATGACCAATGGGTGACTTGCGAGCCGCACGACATAGGCATGGCATTCGTTGCTGCCTACGACGACTCGCCTCCACGCATCTCTCCAGTGCGCCAGCAGGCCTGGGAGGAACTGCAGACCGTCTGTGTCGACGTGCGCGACGAGGCTTCGGGAGTGGCCGGAGTGGAAGGTTCGGTCGACGGACAGTTCGTGCTCTTCGAATATGTGAAAAGGTCGTCGCAGATGGTTTGCAACCTCACGAAGACACCGCTCACGCCCAATGGAGGAGAGCGGCTGCTCAGTGTGAGGGCGAGCGACCGGTGTGGCAACACCTCTGTCTTTGAAACCAAGATCATTTATTAGAAACCATACCTTTGATACGATGAGAAAACTACTTTTATCATTATTCCTGACCACAGCGATGGGGGCATCGGCATGCACCAACTTCATCGTTGCCAAAGGGGCTTCGACCGACGGGTCGGTCATATGCACCTATAATGCCGACGACTATGGCATGTTCCAGAACTTGTGTCACTACCCCGCGGCCAAACATGCGCCGGGAGAGATGCGCAAAATCATCGACTGGGATACCAATGCCTATCATGGCGAGATACCAGAGGCACCCGAGACCTACAACGTCATCGGAAACATCAACGAATACCAGGTGACCATCGGAGAGACTACTTACGGCGGACGTGAGGAGATGGTCGACACAACTGGAATCCTTGACTATGGCTCGCTCATCTACATCGCCTTGCAAAGGTCGAAGACGGCACGCGAGGCCATCAACGTGATGACGACTCTCGTAGAGACCTATGGATACAACTCCGAGGGAGAGACGTTCACCATCTGCGACCCCAACGAGGCATGGATCATGGAGATGATGGGTATGGGACCTGGTAGCCGAAGTGCTGTATGGGTGGCCATCCGCATACCCGACAATGCCATCTCAGGACATGCCAACCAGAGCCGTATCACCACCTTCGACATGAAGGACAAGAAGAATGTGCTCTACTCCAAGAACGTGGTGAAATATGCACGGAAGATGGGGTGGTTCAGCGGAAAAGACAGTGAGTTCTCATGGAATGCGGCCTACGCCAAACCCGACTTCTCCGGGCGCCGCATCTGCGAGGCTCGCGTGTGGAGTTTCTTCAACCGCTACAGCGACGACATGGACCGGTATCTGCCTTTCGTCTCGGGAATGGGCGAATACGACGAGCCCATGCCATTGTGGATCGTGCCCAACCGCAAGCTGTCGGTGCAGGATGTGGAGGAGTGCATGCGCGACCATTACGAGGGTACGCCCTTCGCACTTGATGGCGACATCGGTGGGGGTATCTGGGAAATGCCCTACCGCCCTACACCGCTCTATTATGAACTCGATGGGAAGAAATATTTCAACGAGCGTCCTACCTCGACCCAACAGACCACCTTCTCTTACGTCAGCCAGATGCGCTCGTGGTTGCCACGCGAGATCGGTGGTGTCATCTGGTGGGGCAACGACGATGGCAACATGGTGGCCTATACGCCCGTCTATTGCAGCATGACCGAGCGCCCCGAATGCTACAACACACCTGGGGCCGATGAGCTCAATTTCTCTGACAAGAACGCCTACTGGGTTTGCAACTGGGTGAGCAATATGGTCTATCCGCGCTATTCGCTGCTGTTCCCGGCACTCAAGGCCGTGCGCGACTCACTCGAGAACAGCTATTTCGCTGCTCAGAAGGGTATTGAGGAGCGTGCAATGGCTCTTTATCAGGAGAGTCCGCAGAAGGCGGTGAAGTTCCTCAACGACTATAGTGTGGACAAAGCGCAGCAGATGCTGAAGTCATGGAACGACCTTGCCCGCTATATCATCGTGAAATACAACGACATGATTATCAAGCCCGAGAAAGACGGGCGGTTCACCCGCGATGAGCACGGACTGGGCTCCCGTCCGCAACGTCCGGGCTATCCCGAAGGCTTCAAGCGCGCCCTCATCAAGCAAACGGGTACTAAATTTGAGGTACCTAAGGAGTAGGCGATGACGAATACCGAAAAAGAGGCAATAGCAGACAGATGCTATTGCCTCTTTTGGCTTTTTATTCTTTTTCTTTCTTACTTACCACTCTGCTTGCACATTGCTCAGGACTATTGTCTGAATTTCTGAACTCCTGAAAAAGACTATTGTCTGAACTCCTGAACTCCTGAACTCCTGAAAAAGACTATTGTCAGAACTCCTGAACTCCTGAACTTCTGAACTCCTGAGATTAATATTTCCTCAGGGCAGCAAGGAGTTGGCTGTTCTCGGTCTTCGTGCCGATGGTCACGCGCAGACAGTTGTCGCAGAGCGTCACGCGGCTGCGGTTGCGCACGATGATACCCTCACGCATCAGATAGTCGTAGATGGCTGGGGCATCGGTCATCTTGGCAAGGAAAAAATTGGCATCTGTGGGATATACCCTCTGGCAGATGGGCAAGATGCTGAACGACTCCATCACGCGGATACGCTCCTGCAGGAGCAGCTTCACCCATTTCTCCACTTCGTAGGGCGACTGCAGCATCTCTATGGCGCGCTCCTGGGTGAGCGCGTTCACGTTGTAGGGATATTTCACCTTGTTGAAGAGTCCGATGATCTCGGCCGAGGCAAATGCCATGCCAAGGCGGATGGCGGCACATCCCCATGCCTTGCTCATGGTGTTGAGCACGATGAGGTTGGGATAATGGCGCAACTTGGTGCGGAAAGGCTTGCCGGGTGCGAAGTCGGAGTAGGCCTCGTCGACAACAACGATGCCTTCAAACTCCTCAATCACCTTCTCTACCTCGTCGGGGTCGATGAGATTGCCCGAGGGATTGTTGGGCGAGCAGATCCATATCACCTTGGTGTAGCGGTCGCAGGCCGCAAGCATCTTGTCTGCCGACATCTGGAAATGGTCGTCGAGCAAGACAGGACGGTATTCCACGTCGTTGATATCGGCGCATACACGATACATGCCGTAAGTAGGCTCGATGGCCACCACATTGTCGATGCCAGGACGGGTGAAGCACCGGTAGACAAGGTCGATGGCCTCATCGCTGCCATTGCCAAGGAAGATGTGGCTCTCGGGCACCTCCTTGATCTTCGAGATAAGTGCCTTCAACTCACGCTGCAGAGGGTCGGGGTAGCGGTTGAGCGGACCATTGTAGGGATTCTCGTTGGCATCGAGAAAAACATGGGCATCGTGCCCGCTATACTCGTCGCGGGCACTGCTGTAGGGCGACAACGCCCAGATATTGGGCCTTACAAGTTCTTGTAGGGGTTTCATTCGGCTTTGGTTTTTGTTATTTCATTCATCCTCAGGGTCATGGCGTTTTTGTGACCCATGAGTTGCTCATGCTCTGCCATCACTTCCACAGCGTGGCCTATTTGCCGCACACCCTCGGCGGTGAGGTGCTGGAAGGTGATTTTCCGGCAGAAGCTGTCGAGGTTCACGCCATTGTAGGCAAGGGCATAGCCATGGGTGGGGAGAGTGTGGTTGGTGCCGCTGGCATAGTCGCCGGCACTCTCGCAGGCATAGTTTCCGAGAAACACGCTGCCGGCATTCACCACGCGCAGGCTTAACCTCTCATAGTCGGCTGTGCACAGGATGAGATGTTCAGGGGCATAGACATTGCTCAGGCGGATGGCCTCGTCGGTGTCGTGAACCAATATCATCAGACTGTTGGCGAGCGACTGCTCGGCAATGGCGCGTCGCGGCAGGGCAGCCAACTGGCTGGCCAACTCGGTCTTCACTTCCTCTATCAGGCGCTGCGAGGTGGTGATGAGCACCGACTGCGAGTCGGGACCATGCTCGGCTTGCGACAGGAGGTCGGCGGCCACGAAATCGGGACGGCTGCTGTCGTCGGCCACTACGCATACCTCCGACGGACCGGCGGGCATGTCGATGGCCACGTCGTGAAGCGACACTTCCTGTTTGGCCGCCATCACATATTGGTTGCCCGGACCAAAAATCTTGTACACCTTGGGTATGCTCTCGGTGCCATAGGCCATGGCACCGATGGCTTGCACGCCGCCAGCCTTGAATATCCTGCTCACACCGGCAATGCGGGCGGCCATGAGGATGGCGGGATGCACCTTGCCCTCACGGTTGGGAGGGGTGCAGAGCACAATCTCGCGGCAACCGGCAATCTTGGCGGGTGTGGCGAGCATCAGTACGGTAGAGAACAGCGGGGCGGTGCCTCCGGGGATATAAAGGCCCACGCGCTCGATGGCCACACTCTTCTGCCAGCACCGCACCCCAGGCTTCGTAGTGCAGGCGATTTCCTCAAACTGTTGGGAAGCATGGAAACGATGGATGTTGTCGTGGGCCAGTTGCAGGCTCTCGAGCAACTCTGCGGGCACCAGGCGCTCGGCTTCGGCCATCTCGGCCTCGCTCACCGCCAGGGTGTCGAGCGACACATGGTCGAAACGCTCCTCGTAACGCTTCACCGCCTCGTCGCCATGCAGGCGGACGTCGTCGAGCACGTTCTTCACTGTGGCGCTCAGTGTGGCGTTGTCCATCTGGGGCCGACGGGTAATCTCTTCCCAAGTCGTCTCTGGGGGGTATTGGATGATTCTCATAATGTTTTCTTTTGTTGCGGATGGGTGACCGGTATTAGAGAATCATCTTCTCTATGGGAGTCACCAGAATGCCCTGGGCGCCCAGTTCCTTCAGCTTGCCGATAATCTCCCAGAAACGGCGCTCCTCGAGCACGGTGTGCACAGAGCACCATGCCTCGTCGGCTAAGGGAATGATGGTGGGACTCTTCAGACCGGGAAGCACCGAGATGATTTCCTGCAGGCGCTCGCGGGGGGCGTTCATGCGGACGTATTTCTTGTCTTCGGCCTGGCGCACGGCACCAATGCGGAAGAGCAACTCGTCGAGTGTCTGGCGCTTCACCTCGTCGAGATGCTTGTTGCCAATCAAGAGGGCCTCGCTCTGCATCACCACCTCCACCTCGCGCAGGTTGTTGCTCACCAGTGTCGAGCCGCTGCTCACGATGTCGAAAATGCCATCGGCAAGACCGATGCCCGGCGATATCTCCACACTGCCTGTAATCACATGGATCTCGATATGGATGCCTTTCTCTTCCATGAAGCGGCGCAGGATGTTGGGGTAGGAGGTGGCAATCTTCTTGCCCTCAAACCACTCCAGGCCAGTATAGTCTTCTTTGTTCGGAATGGCAAGCGACAGACGGCAGCGGCTGAAACCAAGACGGCACACGATGTCGGCCTCCTCGCCACGCTCCTCAAACTCGTTCTCGCCCACTACGCCAATATCGGCCACGCCACTGGCCACACTCTGTGGAATGTCGTCGTCGCGGAGATAAAGCACTTCGATGGGAAAATTGGTCGACTGCACCAAAAGGGTGCGCTTGCTTGAACTGATCTTGATGTCGGCTTCGGTAAGAAGATGAAGGGTATCCTCGTAAAGACGGCCCTTCGACTGTACGGCTATTCTTAACATTGATAAATAGTATGCTATTCTTAAAAAATCATTATTTTGATGCAAAATTATGGATTTTCATGCAATTGTCCAAGAAAAGTGTTACTTTTGTACCCCATTTCGATTCATACAATTAGCAGAGTGAGAGGAATATACTATTTTTTTGCAATTTTGCTCCTTGTGGCTTGTAAGGACAAGGAGGCTGGGCAAAAAGCAATGACTCCCTGGGGAACGGTGATAGAAGATACCCTGAATGTTGACACTACGGCGCAATATTCTCTTTCCGAGATTATTGAGAGTGGGGCCATCAGGGTCATCACGGTCTCAGGCGAGGATACTTATTTCACTACTGCCCATGGTGCCGAACTGGGTGTGCAGTACCTGGTGGCCACACGTCTGGCACATTATCTTGGAATTGCTCTCGAGGTGGTGCAGTGCCAGGACACTTTGGAGATGGTGCAGAACTTGCGCGACGGGAAGGGCGACCTGATTATCTCGCCGCTCAGTACCAAGGTGTCGGCGGCCGACAGCCTTATATTCTGCGGTCCTGACATCAAGGAGGCGAGATGGGCGGTGATGAGGTATAACAGGGAACTGGCCGACAGCATCAACGCCTGGTTCAAACCCGAACTCGTGGAAGCCATGCAGGGCATGCAGAACAAGTATCTCTCGGGAATGGGAGTGGAAAGGCATGTCTATTCCTCTTTCCTCGACAAGGAGAAGGGCATCATCTCGGAATGGGACCACCTCTTCAAGAAATATGCCGAGACGGCCAATGTCGACTGGAAACTGCTGGCGGCCATCTGCTATCAGGAATCGTGCTTCGACCCCAAGGCCGTGTCGTGGGCCGGTGCCTGCGGACTCATGCAGATCATGCCGAAGGTGGCGATGACCATGGGACTGCCTCTCGACAGCATCTTCGACCCGGAGCACAATGTGGCAGCCTCGGCGAAGATGATCAACGAGCTGACCATGCTGCTGCGCGACGTCCCCGACCCCAGTGAGCGCATGTGTTTCATGCTGGCTTGCTATAACGGCGGTATCGGCCATGTGCGAGATGCCATGGCGCTCACCGAGAAATACAAGGGCAACAAATACAGCTGGGAGCAGGTGTCGGAATTCATCCTCAAGCTCAGTCAACCGCAGTACTACCGCGACGCGGTGGTGAAATGCGGATACATGAGGGGCATCGAGACCCACGACTACGTGCAACTCGTGAGCCAGCGCTATGAGGAGTATGCCGGCAACAGATACATCATGGCCGAGGAATTCGACCTCGCTCCATCAACAGGCGTGGTGGAGTCGGGCGAATATGCGGGCGTAAGTACCAATCCCAAGCGTGCCACGCATGAGAACAAATACGAGATAGAGTAGGCTGGCTTACTTGAAATAGTAAAGGAACGAGGCGATGCCTTCGAGGGCTGGCTTGCGCTGACCTTCAATCTCAATCTTGAAGTCAATCTCGGTCTTGCAGATGCCGCGTAGGTTCTGTATTTGGTGGAGCTTTGTCACCAACCTCACACGGCTGCCAGTCACCACGGGGATGCCAAAACGCATCTTGTCCATGCCGTAGTTCACCAACATCTTGATATTGCGCACCTCGATGATCTGGTCCCAGAGATAGGGCAGCACCGAGAGAGTGAGATAGCCATGGGCGATGGTGCTCTTGTAGGGGCTCTCCACCTGAGCGCGGGCGGTGTCGACATGAATCCATTGGTGGTCGAGGGTGGCATCGGCAAAAAGGTTGATGCGCTCCTGGTCAATCAGCAACCAGTCCGACTGACCAAGGTCCTCGCCAAGATGTGAGGCAAACTCGTCATACGAGTTGATAATCAGTTTTCCCATTGTTTCCTATTTTTTTGTCTTGATTTGTGGTCTTGTCGTAAAGGCGGGGAGCATACTTACAGCATCCCCTTCGTCGAGGGCAGGTCGTAATGATATACATCGCGCTTTACTGCCATCTTCAAAGCGCGGGCGAAAGCCTTGAAAATGCCTTCAATCTTGTGGTGTTCGTTGGTGCCCTCGGCCTTGATGTTCAGGTTCATCTGGGCAGCGTCGCTCAGACTCTTGAAGAAATGGAGGAACATCTCGGTGGGCACGTCGCCAATGCGCTCACGGCGGAACTCGGCATCCCACACCAGCCATGGGCGGCCGCCAAAGTCGAGGGCCACGCTGGCCAGACAGTCGTCCATAGGAAGGCAATAGCCATAGCGCTCTATGCCGCGCTTCTCGCCAAGGGCCGTGCGCAGGCATTCGCCAAGGGCCAGGGCGGTGTCTTCTATCGTGTGGTGCTCGTCGACGTGCAGGTCGCCACGTACGTGAATCTTCAGGTCGGTCTGGCCATGCTTGCCTATCTGCTCGAGCATGTGGTCGAAGAATCCAAGGCCCGTGGAGATGTCGCAGCGGCCACTGCCGTCGAGGGTGAGCGACACCTCGATGTCGGTCTCCTTGGTCGTGCGCCGCACCTCGGCATGGCGCTCACCGGCAAAGAGCAGTTCGGCAATGCGGCTCCAGGTGAGGCCGTCCTCGCCCAGTATCAGTGCACGGCAACCCAGGTTCTTGGCCAACTGGCGGTCGGTCTCACGGTCGCCAATGACATAGCTGCCGCCCAGGTCGTATTCGTCGTTGTCCATATACTCGCCCAGCATGCCTGTGCCAGGCTTGCGGTTGGGGTGGTTGTCCTCGGGGAAATGGCGGTCGATATGGATGGCGTCGAAGTCGATGCCCTCGCTGTGCAGGGTCTGTAGGATGAAGTTGTGCACGGGCCAGAAGGTGTCTTCTGGAAACGAGGAGGTGCCCAGACCGTCTTGGTTGCTCACCATCACCAACTTGAAATCAAGATGCTGGCGGATGAACGACAGATTGTGGAATACTCCCTCGGTGAAGCGTAGTTTCTCGAAGGCGTCTATCTGCTCGTCGGCGGGCTCTTCTATCAGTGTGCCGTCGCGGTCGATGAATAGGATACGTTGTCTCATGTCAGGATTGGAGGTTGATGGGTGGAATGTCGGTGGTCTCGGTCGAGGGCAGGGCAGGTTGCTGCTGCTCCTCAAGTCTCGCGTTGCGTTGCTCCTCGCGGCGTTTCTCTATCGAACCATACATGAAGTACATCACGATGGTCGAGAACGACACCACATACCACAGCAGGAAGTATACCACCACCGTGGTGAGGACGAAGAGCACGAAGAAATAACCGGGCAAATCGGAGGGGTCGCCCATGATATAACCCATCAGCGAGGTATAGTAGGCCGAGGTGAGGGTGAAGTAGGGGAGCATCACGATACACGCCAGGATCAGTGTGATGAGGCCGGCGATGAAGCAGGTGATGAAAATGAAACTTACACGCCGCAAACCCACGCGATAGGTGGGCAATAGGTCCTTCCAGAATCGCATGCCTCTCTCGTTCAGGTATTTCATGGCGACATATTCCAGGGGCAGGAGCAGCAGGCACAACACGAAGATGGCCACCAACACGGATGCCAGGAACAGCCAGAAGTGGTTGTCGGCCAAGTGGGCGAGCCTGGCACCTCCCAGACGGCCCATCGCATATGCTACTGCCGTAACCACAAGGCCAATGACGATGGTTATGACGATGCTGTTGAGTGTGAGCCATACGGCCCTGCCGAAATTCCATCGGCGTGACTCCTCGTTGAGGACGCTCATCAGGCGCGACAGTGCCCAGATGCTTGCGACGACAGCGCCCAACACACATACCGCTAAAAAGCCGATGTAGAGTGCGAAGTGGGCAGCACCCATCGCCACCACTTCCTCGTTGGGAAGGTTGAGGGCCAGGAGAACGCCAACCAAGACAGCCCATATCAGCACGGGTATCCATGTGGCCTTGATAAGGCGCCACAGGTTCTTGCTCATCAACTGGTAGGCCGCCAGGATGCACGATGAGAAACTGCGGCTCTTATATAACATTTCTTTTTCCATATTCTATTGATTACATCATTTCTGATTGAATACGACAATCGAGACTCGGTTGTCATGCCAGATATATTGTTCTCTTTATGGGCGGGCCAGGGGCCTTCTGAACTCGGCACACGCGATGGCGGTGGCGATGGCTACGTTCAGGCTGTCGGCAGTGGGGCGGCCAGGAGGGTAGTTGGGGATGAGCAGGCGATGCGTGAGCAGCGATTGCATCTCGGGGGTGATGCCGTTGCCCTCGTTGCCCATCACCAGCAAACCCCGGTCGGTAAGGCCATGACTGTAGATGTCTTCCCCATCGAGTACGGTGCCGTAGATGGGCACATCGTGGGGCAGGCTCTTGGCCAGGGCCAGAAGGTCGGTCACCACGATGCGCACACGGGCAATGCTGCCCATCGTGCTCTGCACCACTTTCGGACTGTAGGCGTCGGCGGTGGCGGCACTGCAGTAGATGGTGTCGATGCCAAACCAGTCGGCAATGCGGATGATGGTGCCCACGTTGCCAGGGTCCTGCACATCGTCGAGCGCCAGGCATAGGTGGTGGGCGATGTGGGTGGCCCACTCCCCGGGCTGCTCCTTCACCAGTGGCTGGCGGAAGATGCCCATCACTTGCTGGGGGTGTTGCAGGAAACTCACGCGGCGCAGTTCGGCATCGTCGACGACGATTCGCTCGGCCGCGGTGGGTGGAGCATGCGAGGTCCACCATTCGTCGGTGCCTATCAGGGTCTCGGCGGGCATCACTTCAAGCAAGTCGCCCACCACTTTTGGCCCTTCGGCAACGAACAGGCCTATCTGGCGCCGAAACTTCTTCAGTTCCAACTGCCTTATGCTCTTTATCCTGCTCTTGCTTATCATGAATCGAATAGCTCTTTCTGAATGATTGGGCAAAATTACTGAAAACACATCGAAATACGAAATAAAAACATATTTTTTAATACTCTCTTGCGCTTTCTGCCACGAGTGTTAAACTTTTTTGATACTTCACCGTCCGCGGCTGTGTGCTGGCGCAAAATAAAACCCGAATTATTTTGCTTTCACGTAGGTTTGCATTATCTTTGCATGAACAAATGCAGGCTGTTGTTATCTTCGCAATCAGATGTTTACTTGCATTTGTCTCCATTGAACAAACGAATGTAGATTAAAACAAACAGCATTATGGTTTACAACGAAATCGGCAAGACGGGTATGCGGGTGGCCAACCTCGCCTTTGGCGCATCGTCGCTGGGAGGCGTCTTCCACGACTTGCGTGAGGAGGAGGGTATAAGGGCCGTGCACGTGGCCGTCGACAATGGCATCAACTTCATCGATGTCTCGCCCTACTATGGCCACCTGAAGGCTGAGATGGTGCTCGGAAAGGCACTCAAGGAAATACCACGCGACAAGTACTACCTCTCGACAAAGGTGGGAAGGTATGGGAAAGATGGCGTCAACACATGGGACTACTCGGCCAAGCGGGCCACCGAGAGCGTGTATGAGAGCATGCAGCGGCTGAATGTCGACTACATCGACCTCATCAATGTGCACGACGTGGAGTTTGCCGACCTGCAGCAGGTGGTCGATGAGACACTGCCCGCCCTCGTGGCCTTGAAGAAAAAAGGTGTGGTGGGGCACGTGGGCATCACCGACCTGCAGCCCGAGAACCTGAAATGGGTGATCGAGCATTCGCCCGAGGGAACGGTGGAGTCGGTGCTCTGCTTCTGCCATTACTCGCTCAACGACGATATGCTGCTCGACTACCTCGACTTCTTCGAGGCAAAAGGGGTGGGAGTCATCAACGCGTCGCCACTGTCGATGGGACTGCTCTCGCAACGGGGCACTCCGGCGTGGCATCCCGCACCCGACACGTTGAAGGCGGCTTGCAAGAAGGCCGCCGATTATTGCGGCAAGGTGGGATATCCCATTGAGAAACTGGCCATACAGTATTCCACAAGCCTGAATCCCAGAATCGCCACTACGCTCTTCAGCAGCACCAATCCCGACAACGTGCTGAAAAACATCCGGTTCGTGGAGGAGGAGATGGACGAGAACCTCGTCGGTGAGGTAAAGGCCATCATTGGCAACCAAATGAGAGTGAGATGGAAAAACAGTTGAGCACAATGACCATCGTCGACGCGCATAGCCATCTCTGGCGCAAGCAGGATACTACCTGGAACGGACTGCAGATTAAGTCGCTCAAAAACGGGAGGGCCATCTTCCTCGGAAATGAGGTGCAGATGATGTCGCCGTTCTTCACCGATGGGTTCAACTCGGCCGAGATATTCCTGTCGAACATGGATTATGCCCAGGTGGCAGCGGCCGTGGTGGTGCAGGAGATGATCGATGGCATACAGAACGACTACCTGAAAGAGGTGCACGAGAAGTATCCCAACCGGTTCGTGACCTGTGGCATGTGCGACTTCTTCAAGCCATGGTTCCTCGACGATGCCGCCCAGCTCATCGAGCAGGGATTCAAAGGCATCGCCATTCCCGGACACCGGCTCATCACCGACCACCAGAGGGTGATGCTCAACTCCGAAGAGATGATGCGCATGTTCGGCCTCATGGAGAAGCACGATGTCTTCCTCTCGGTGACCCTCGCCGACGGCGACTTGCAGGTGGGCGAGCTGAAGGAGGTCATCGAGGAGTTCCCACGGCTGAGGGTGGCCATCGGCCATTTTGGCATGCCCACCATCGAGGGATGGCAGCAGCAAGTGATGCTGGCACGGCACGAGAACGTGATGGTGGAGTCGGGAGGCATCACCTGGCTCTACAACAGCGAGTTCTATCCCTTCCATGGCGCTATCAGGGCCATCCGCGAGGCGGCCGACCTCGTGGGG
>ONSV01000047.1 GCA_900320585.1 uncultured Prevotellaceae bacterium
CACTGAAGCAGTCAGGCTCATTATTGCAGCTGCAATAAGTACAACGACTCTCATTATTATTCTTATCATTTTTGTAAAGTTTAAATTGTCATCATTTACTCTTTTAGTCGCTCAAGAGGTGAAAAAACTACAAGGATTTTGAATTTTTGTTGCCCCGAGGCTCATTATTGCATGAAAAGACAAGCATCTCAATCCTTGTTCCTCGATTCGACATCACCATGGAAGTAGCTGGTGCAAAAATACATCAAGGTGGTATAACTAAAAAACAAATGGGATATTCTGCAGTTTTTTGTGATGAACAACCACTATTGCTTGCTCCAAATCCCCCATATTATATGATATCTTTCCATTCTATTATTCTGTCTTTATCCTCATTGCAGACAACATGGGCGATGTGTTTCTCTGGAGTACCATCTTCTGAAATTACATAAAAAACGATATTAGCCGAGAAGCGAACCTCGTCCTTTTCGATATAGTCCTCACAGTTGTACTTGCTGCCAAATTCAACTGTTTCGCCATTGTGCAATCTTGAGGACACATAATTCTCCACAGACTCCACCAAATTCCTATACTCACGATTTCCATGTCCAGGCAGGTTGATATGCCCACTTTTTGCACATGCAACAATCAACACTACGCCTAAGGCAACCAATACTTTCTTTGATGTTTTCATACTCTTTTTATTTGATGGTTTATACACTTTTGATGATGCAAAGTTAGGGTGAAAAAGCCCCTTAAAACGACTAAACCACCGAATAAAAAGTCTTAATAAGATAAACGTAACCATCTGAAAATCAGTGGTTACATTTCATAAATATCTAAAACTGTCCTCTCGGAACCTAAATCAGGCCTTAACACCGTTCACACAGGCTACGATATCCTGTCCCTCAGTGGCACCTATCTTCTTCCTAATGGCAGACTTGCGTACATAAATCGTAGCATCCGACTGCTGTGTGATAACACCGATTTCCTTGGTCGAGAATCTCGCGCACAAGAGGCAACAGATCTGCTCTTCCTTTTCGGTCAACACATTTCCATAGCGTTCCATCAAGCGGGTATGGAAGTTGTCATAAAGGCGGTCGATAACAGGATATAGATCAGGCCACACCAACAGACTGTTGGTTGGAATCTCGCCGCCACCAATGCCAGAAATGCGCCTGAGCAGAGCCTGATTCTGATTGGTGGGCGTACTGGCAACCAATCGGATGATGCCTAATTGCTGCAGCAGGATTTTCTTGAAGAACGCATCATCATCGGTCTTGGACTGTTCCACATCTAAAGTATCCTCCGTTGTTACATCTTGTGCCTCTGAGAGCATTCGCGTCAAGGTGTCTATCCTGTCCTCAGCCTCTGCCAATCGCTGAAGCCTATTCCTATTATATAAGTAAACACCTATACCACCTCCTAACAGCAAGAGCAGTGACAGGGACAGCATCCAAACCATTCGCTGCTTACCGAGTTTCAGCTCATAGTTGGCAGCCTGCAAGCGGTTTTTAGTCTCCAACCGTTGGTGAGAGGTTTTTTCCTTGGCCAGCATGTCATTGGTGATAGAATCGCAATACCGGGCAAAGTCCACATACGACACAGTCCTCCCTTCAGCATAGTCGAGCAAGTATCGTTCTTGCTCCAAAATGGCCCTGCCAGTGATGTTCGAATAGCCCTGCCTCTCCAGTTTCTCCTCGCTCCTGATTGCTTTGTCATTACAGATGCGGGCGGAGTCAAGTTTGTGCAGATTGATGTAGTTGCTCGCCATGGCCGCCTGTATGGCCGACAACTCACCTATCTGTGGCATCATTTGTACTATTTGGTAGTAAAAATCGTTTGAACGACGATATTGCCCGTTGTTAGCCAAAAAGTCGGCATAATTGCGCATAAACTCACATGCCATCGTCGTATCGCCGCTCTCTTTTGCCAACCGAATGCTTCTTTCGTAGAAATGATCCGACCGCCCCTCGCCTAACAGTGAGAGACTCAGCCCCATTCTATATTGAAGGATGGCTTGTTCGCGTTTCGTCTTGGCATAGTCCAAGGCCTCTTTCAATACGCCTACGGCTTGGTCGAATTTCCGCTGATGCTCAAGGATGGAAGCCTTGGTTTCCAATAGTCGGACTCGCTTCGTTATATCAGCAATATTCGCGAGTCCTTTATCAATCGCCTTTATCGCATCATTTTCTTTGCCCGTCCAGTTCAGGTATATTGCCTCCAAAAGGTAACTATCGGTTTGTTTGTCGGCATCCTTCCTGTAATAGGCTATGGCTTCGGGCAGTTGTTCATCCTCGGCCAACGACATTCCCAATGCCTGATGGGCCAACGCCCGGTTCCATACAAGATGCATCTGCTCATCATCATTCAGGCTGGTCACCTTCTCCATAGAATCCAAGATGGCCAAAACCCGCTCAGGTTTTTTCAACAACATGCTATCGGTCTCTGCAAGACTGCGATTTTGCTGATTGAAATTGCACGATACCAATAAGATAGCAAGAATCACAAACTGTATATATCTCATCACCTTTCTCAAATTTTCCTCAAAGGTACTTATTTTTGGATTGAAATCTATCACAATAATAGAAATTTAATAGTTGTGAGCAAAACGAATGGTGGAAAGGCTAGTGATGGAGGGAACGCACCAAGGCGGCCGTATACGAAAAGGGAGAAGGAGCAAAAACGAGGCACTACAAATGGTTGTGCCTCGTTTTTGGTTACCAGAATCCTTGTTATGGATAGTTGATCCATCGACTCAAATCGACCTTACCGGTGAAATCGGGTGCGAACCGCACGTTGCTGGTGTCATCGTCGCCACCGAAGAGGAAGCGGTTGATGAAGGCCTTGACCGCAGGATACTGTGCCTCGGGCAACATACAGTGTGGATGTCCACCGAGGATGGAGAATCCTACCCTGTCGGCAATGCCGAAATGCTGCCATACCGTGGCTGCCGCGCTCATCGACACATAACCCGACTCGTCGGCCAGCCAACGATAGTCGGTATTGCCCAGCATCAGCACAGCCCTGGGACAGATCATGGCCACCAGTTCATGATGGTCGTAAGGCAAACGGAAGGTGTTGTCCTCACCAAACGACGTGCGCAACGACTCCTTGAACCAGTGATAGTCGGTGCGGTCGAGTGTCTCCACACTGTCGAGCTTGTTCGACACACGCCATGCCGCAGCTCCACCGCCACCAGGCTCCTGGGCGATGGTGAGCGCCACACGCTCGTCGAACGCGCCACAGAAGAGGGCCATCTTCCCAGCGTACGAGCATCCTGTCACACCAATGTGCCGGGTGTCGATACGTGTCTTTTCCGGACCCAGTTGCTGCAGTCCGTCGATAAGCCGGCTCAAGCCCCATGCCCATTGGCTGTAGGCACCATTGTCTACCAATTCGGGATAGAGCCGGTCGAACTCATGTTGGCCACGGTCCTTCTTGTTTCTCCCCCACTGTGTGTACCCATTGACCTGCGACTCGCGGTAGACCATGGTAGCCAGAGGCATGCCATCGATCAACTGCCTGGGCAATGAGATGTTACTGGTTCCGATAAGCACCGGATAGGGTGCCTTTCCCACCTTGGGGTAGCGGATATGCGACTTCAGCGTGAGCGTCTGCCCACCCCGGGTCACATCGACTATAAGCGTGTCGCCATCCATTCGGGCCTTCAGTGTGCAGTCCGACACTTGCGGTTTGGCACCGATCTCATAATGCTGGATGAGACTGGATATCTCATGCCGGCGGCGCTCCCAGTCCTTGAACTTCTTCACTTTCTTTTTTCCGTTAGAGAACAAGAGAGGGTTGCGGAGCGTGTTGACCACAGGCAACTCATTGGCGGTGAGCATCACCGGAGTGGCCATTTTAGCGCCCGTGTCCTCCACGTCGTAGACGAGAGGGGGTTGTTTCTGCGCCGACATGGTAAGGCTCACCATACAAGCAGCGATGAAAAAAGCATTTCTCATAAATTGACAATCAGTTAGTTAGTATGTATTTAAATATTGAAGTTTCGCTTTCGCTCTACTTTTTTAGTTCAGCGCTCACGCTCCGTCTCTTCCCTCTTCCACTTGAAGAATCGCTCGAGGAAATCAATCTTGTCGCGGTTGGGCACCATGATGAGCGAGGCCCCGTTGGCAAACTGCATTGTCGTGGGACGGTCCTTGTCGAAAGCGGGCCAATATGGCAAGCCCTTGCCATTGGGGTTGCCCGTTTTGGCAAAGTTCACCCAATATTGCTGGATAATCTCAGTAAGGGCGGCCTCGGCGGGATATTTTCCTGGCTCACGCAGATAGGCATTGTTCAGGTAAAGGATATCGTCGGCATGCGACACGCCACGGCGTTTCGCACCACCTGTAAGCGTGAGCGAGGAAGGCTGGTCGAGATAGGCGGCATAGACCGGATTCTTGCCCGTTTTGTTCTGCAGGCAAGCCAATGCAAATGAAGGCCAAGCGAAGCCCAGGTCGCGGAAGAAATCACCGTTGCTGTAAGCGGCCTCCTCCGGTGTACTACCAGGGAAGAATTTTAACGCCTCATCGCTGAAATCACCGAAAATGCCTTTCAGCCCTTCTTTGTAAGCTTCTACAGGCAATCCGCCTGAGGCAAGCATATGTGAGGAGATCATGGACCCTTCATCGGAGTTGGTCATCACAATGACAGGCACGTCATTATAATTGCCTCGCTCATAGTTGCGGTAGGCATCATCGGTAATCACATAACCATCGACGACTGGCCAGAATCCACCAAAGCCCACATTGTTGCCTACCAAATCCAGAGCTTCCATCTTGCGCATCTGCTTAATGGATTTCTTCTTCAGGTGCTTTTGGAATGCCAAGCCATGCTGTTCGGCACCCTTCTGCGACGAGTTGACAGTAATGGTGCGGTTAGGCGAATCGCTCCAAGGAGCGAATGAGCCACCACTCTGGCTGATGGCTGCGCGGAAGAGTCCCTTTGCCAGCGGCGAGGCGCACAGAATGCTGCAGCTGATGGCACCGGCCGACTCGCCAAAGATAGTCACCTTCGAGGGGTCACCTCCAAAGTTAGCGATATTGCGCTGCACCCACTTCAGGGCAAAGATTTGGTCGAGCAGTCCATAGTTGCCCGAATGGCCAGTGGGCGACTCCTTCGTGAGTTCGGGATGAGCCAAGAAGCCCAGTGCGCCCGTACGGTACTCTATGCTTACGGCAACCACGCCCCTGCGTGCCAGACTGGTCCAGAGGTCACCGGCATAATGCTCTGTCTGGAAGCCACCACCATGGATCCACACCATTACGGGCAATTTCTCACTGGCAGATTTGGCAGGAGTGGCCACTGCCAGGTACAGGCAGTCTTCGCTCATCATTTCGGGAGTAAGTCCCGGGCGTGAGGGTTGTGGTGGCCAGGGACCAAACTGGTCGGTCTTCAGCACGCCAGTCCAAGGTTTTACAGGCTGTGGCTCCTTCCAACGCAAGTCACCTACCGGAGGTGCCGCATAGGGAATAGCCTTATAGACCGCCAGGTCGCCACCATCGACAACACCTTCCACATCGCCAGTCTCCACATGAGTGGCCACGAGAGGCTGGGCATGCAAGTTGATTCCCCAACTACAAAAAACGAAAAAAACGAACAGCAAATAATTTCTCATGGGACAAGATATTATGAAAATGTATTACCTTGCAAAGGTAGGAAATATCCAAAAGAATGGCAACAAAAATTGAAGAGATATTTGCTTTTCTGAAGAAAAACTATTAATATTGCACCAATATCAAACGATACCAATTAGCATTAAATGAAAGAAAGCATCTGTTGTTTCCTGTTCAGTAATGGACAGAAATCAAGGAAAGCAACCAAACACATAACAACCTAACTACAATTTAACGATGAAATCAAGAACAAACCAGATTCTCGCACTGCTTCTCATGTGGCTCATGGCCACCACGGCCCAAGCCAACGACGGAGTGTATTTCATGACAGGTAACCAGCTTGTGCCCATTCAAGAGACCGACATTTCCGTAGCCAAGGAAGTACTTACCATCAGCCTCTGCGACGATGGCTATGCATTAGTAGATGTACAATATGAGTTCATGAACAACGGTAAAGCCAAGACCGTGGAAATGGGTTTCGAGGCCAGTCCACCCTACAATTCCGACGACGCCGAAATCCACAAGGATGGCAAGCACCCTTATATCTACGACTTCACCGTGACATTGAACGGTGAGCCATTGACCTACCGGAACGCCATTGTATACTCCGAATACGACAAAGACTGTGATTTCAAGCCCATCGACCTGAAGAAATACGACCTCCGTAATAGCGAGAGCCATACGCTCTACGACGCCAAGGCCGATGACTACGTGCCCTTCGCCTATGCCTATTATTTCACCGCCCACTTCAAGGAGGGCATCAACTACGTGCACCACACCTATCGCTACAACATGTCGTATGGCGTGGGCCGCACCTTCGAAGTGAGTTACAAACTGTCACCGGCCATGCGATGGGCCAACCACCAGATAGACGACTTCACACTGCGCATCAAGGCCGATGGCACAGCCAAGCACTTCATCATTGCCGACAGCATTTTCCGTTCCGCACCCTTCAAGGTGACCGAAGGCAAGGGCAAAATCCGCAAGAACAACTTCAACGTATCGACCACAACATTCACAGAGGTAGCACTCCGCAACGGCACCTTGGAATGGCATAAACTTAATTTCAAGCCCACCGACGAACTGGAAATCAGCTCGGCCGATATCTATACCAGTTTCAGCGATGAGGCCTATCCCTTTGGTTACTTCTATGACCGCAGCCAGACCTACGTTCCCAGTTGGAGCGATAAGCCCGTCAACAAGCGCATCCTCCGCAACCTGCCCTATGCCCACCATGGCTATGTGTTCAAGGATGCCAAGCTGAAGGCTTATTTCAACAAACTATGGTGGTATATGCCCGACCCACAGTGGAAGGCCTCGACCGACGACTTCACCCCCAGCGAGCTCAAGCATATCAAGGGAGAATGACGTAAGCCGAAGGCCATCATCACATCTCTGTCACGGCTTCCAAAGGCAAGCTATCGGATGAACCGCCCACATGCACGACGATTCTTCCCGGCTCCAGCATCCAGCACTGGGCAGGTTCATCCCAATGGCAGAGGTCAGCACGTCGCACAGGAATAGAGATAATCTTGCGCTCGCCTGCCTTTAACGCCACCCGCTTGAAGGCATTGAGTTCTTTCACTGGTCGGCTGAGGTGGGAATCGGGCCGGGAGACATACACCTGTGCCACCTCCTCGGCATCGATAGAGGAAGTGTTGGTGAGTGTGAAGCACACATCAAACCCCTCGGTTGTGGGAACGATGGTGACGTCGGCGTACTCGAACCGGGCATAGGAAAGTCCAAAGCCAAAGGGATAGGCCACGGGCACTTCCTTACGGTCATACCACCGATAGCCCACCAGATCCTCCTCGGCATAGTTAGCGATGAGTCGTTGGCGACGGTCGTTGCGCTGGTTGTTCACCAACCCCACAAAGATGTCGCCTTGGCTATTATCGTTCAGTTGCTGTGGATATGAGTTGGTTGCATATGCTGGAACATCATCAAGTTGCCGTGGCCAGGTCATCGGCAACTTGCCCGAGGGCGAAATGCAGCCCGTGAGAACCTCGGCCAGTGCCTTGCCACCCATCGACCCGTTGAACCACGAGGCCAACAATGCTCCCGATGCCTCGCTTACGGTGGTCACATCCACCGGTCCACCCGACACAATGACAGTCGCCAGCCTCTTGCTGACTTTTGCCAAAGCTACTGCCAGTTCGTCCTGTCCCGACGGCAATGTGATGGACTTGCGGTCGGAGCCCTCGGTCTCCACCTCACGGTTATCTCCTGCGAAGAAGATGACCAAGTCGGCCTTGCGCGCCGCCTTGACGGCCTGTGCAAGTAGCGTGCGGTCGGCCGGTTGCTGTGGGGCCATCTTTTTGTCACGGCTGCTTCGGTCGAAACTCTTATAGCCCTGAACATAAGTGATACGCACCTGACTGCCCAAGGCATC
Source organism: uncultured Prevotellaceae bacterium (assembly GCA_900320585.1). Classification (GTDB taxonomy): domain Bacteria; phylum Bacteroidota; class Bacteroidia; order Bacteroidales; family Bacteroidaceae; genus Prevotella. Next base: position 7,990 of record ONSV01000047.1, read on the forward strand.
GCGCAACCCTTCAAGAGGAGTAATCTCGCACCGGGTTTTCACACCGGCACCTACACCACCCAGAGCCATTTTGGTCACAGCATTCTCGCCAACGACTACGATATTCTTGATTCGTTTGGTATCAATAGGCAGCACATTGTCGTTCTTGAGTAAAACAATGGAGCGCCGTGCCACCTCGAGCGCGGTATTCATCTCCTCGGCATTGCCCACAGGCACCCGATTGGCCTCATTGGCAGGAACAGGTTTTACCGCCATTCTCACCCTGAGGATCTCTCTTACACGCTGGTCGATGACCTCCATGCTCACCTTGCCAGCCTTCACCGAGTCGAGAAGTGCCTTTCCCATGAACCTGCTTCCAGGCATCTCCACATTTAGTCCGGCCACGGGAGCATCGACGGTGGAGTGCACCCCACCCCAGTCGCTGATTACCATCCCCTTGAAGCCCCATTGCTTCCTTAGGATGGTATTGAGCAGATGCTCATTCTCCGAGCACCAGCGGCCGTTCACCTTGTTGTATGCAGCCATCACTCCCCAGGCATCAGCCTCCCTGACAGCCATCTCGAACGGACGGAGATAAATCTCGTGCATGGCACGGTCGGACACCCTCACATCCACAAATCCACGATAGTCTTCCTGGTTGTTCAAGGCATAATGCTTCAGGCACACCGCCGAACCATCATCCTGCACACCTCGGGTATAGGCCACGGCCAGCGCACCACTCAGCAAGGGGTCCTCGCTCAGATACTCATAGGTACGTCCACCTGTGGGGATGCGCTGTATGTTGATGGCCGGCCCGAGTATCATGTCCTTGCCACGGAGCCTGGCCTCATGGCTCATTCCGCGGCCATAGGCGTAGGCCCACTCTGTGCTCCACGTGGCAGCCAGTGCCGACCCTGTAGGGAAGAACGTGGCCGAGTCGGTATCCAGGTGCAGGGAATTCCATGAGTGGGGTTCCATTTCCTCGCGTATGCCGAAAGGTCCATCGGCATATTCGACGTCGGCGATGCCCAGTCGTGGTATGCCAGCCGAAGAGAACATGTTTTTGCCATGCAGCATATCGATTTTCTCCTCCAACGTCATGCCGTTGATAATTTGGTCTATCTTATCCTCATTGGCCATCAATGCCGACTTGTTTGTCTGAGCATGTACTGCCATTGCCATCATAGTGACCACAATGGCATAGAAGCATTTTATTCTTGCTGTTTTCATATATAATAATGTTTTCATATCACTTTTTCAGGAGTTCAGAAGTTCAGAAATTAGTCCTCCAAACTTAAAGCATAAAGCATAAACCTCAATACCCCAGTCCAATGTAACTATGTGCAGGCAGTTGGATATCGAACACCGTCTGGCCATCGGAATAGCCATAGAAGCGGTTGCGGAAATAAGGTGAGCCACCGGTGGGCTGCCGTTCGGCCGGTTTGAGTTGCTCGCCAGTGAGGAGGTTGCGCAGAGCACCCACTTTGGCATTGACCACCACCCGGAGACTGACAGCGTTGTCGTTGAAGTTCTCTACCACCATCGTCTTGTTGTCGTAAGGGAAGAGTGCCACCTTAGAGGGCCCTTCAATGTATGCTCCCACATCCTTGCTCATGGCACGGCGGATGACATTGAGTGCTGGAGCAGGAAAATCGTAGAGATTGCCAAAATCATCGGGAATGGTGAGCACGAAAAGCATCCCCTTGGAGTAGGTGTCGCGCAGGAGGATGGGATAGCCCGACACGCCACCCTGCAGCGGACGTCCGGCGCTCACCACCTCCCAGGCATCGTTGGTGAAATACTTCACCTGCGGGATGATGAACTCGCGTTCGGACTTGCCGAGGAAGCCGAAGTCGTTGACGATGGCCTTGAGGTCTCCACAGTAGAGTTCCACCACATCGGCAAGTTGGGAGCTGATGGCCTTGAGGAGTCCGGTAGTAATGATGACGTCACCACCTTTCTTTAATTGCTGTTTGATTTTCTCAACGATTTGCGGGTCTTTGGCCGCCTGCTGTGTGAGCAGCACCTGCATCTTGCCGTCCACCCATTGTGGGTGCATGTCCATGGGCAGTCCGATCATGCCCAGGTAATTCTGCAAGAAGTCCTCTCCCGACGAATGGTAGGGCTTGTAGGAAACCAGTCCGATGGGTTTTCCCAACGCTCCCACCAGTTGGTCGGTCTGATGAAGCGTTAGGTTGGCAAAGCGGGCCATGGTGGTAGGGGTGATGGTCTTTCCATTCTTGGTGAATGGCGCCACCATATCGTCGTACCTGAAACTGTTGCCGCCATCCGACTGCCATGGTGCCCTCATATTGGGAGAGATCTTGACCTCGGCCAACTGCATGTAGTTCCATAGGATGATTTCGGGTGTCTTTGACAACATGGTGAGATGAAGCTGCTCAGCGTATCGGTCCATGCTCATATTGATGCCACCGGCATCTACCCATCCACCGAAGTTACGGCCGGGAGCGATATTGTCGAAATAGCGTACGATATTGTAGCTGAGATAGTTTTGCAAATGCTGCGCCGACCCTGGATCGCGAGTCTCAGTACCCGTCCACAACCCGTCGAAATAGGTAGGTTCTTCCTCGAGGTTGAATCCTAACCCATGAAAATGGTCATACCAGTTGGGGTATTTGATAATTACCTTAACTTTTGGGTTGACCGCCTTGGCGGGATTCACCACCAGCTCGCGTCCGGCATCGGCCATAAGACGGAGCCGGTATTCGGTCCAGCTTTTGTTCCCCTTGGCCGCTATCTCGTCATCGTTTTTCAAGTCGATGAAGAAAAAGTCGTCGAGAATAAAATCATCGAACAACCGTGCGGTAAACTCCGAGATTTGCCTCACCTGCTCACGCTCATTCTCACGAGCATAACTATAAGTCTCAAAATCGGTGGGTTCCGACCGCGTGAAGGTAATTCCTCCTCCCACCTGCAGTCCTTTTGACAGGAAGAACTTCTTCACCTTGCTGATGATTTTCTCGGGCACGGTGAATGCGTCGCGATGGGTCTCGATATAAATCTTGTCGAGGTCGACCTGGCTGCTCACGGTCTCCCATGTGGATTTGAGGAATTTGTCATCGTCCATCCGGGCCACATCCTGTGCCCGGATATACGTCGACACCTTGAAATGCTGGTACTTGCCTGCCTGTATGGCGATGGTCGCGCACATTGCGGCGACCGTCATCACCACACGTCTTAAACTGCTGTTCTTCATGTTGACAATAAAATGGTTAATTCTTTCGTTTTTTCAGGTAATCGGACGGAGTGTCGCCATAAGTGGCTTTGAAATAGTGGGAGAATTGCTTTGCTGAGAAGCCCACCATATCGGCCACCTCAGAGATATTGGTCTTGCCTTGGTCGAGCAAGCTCTTGCCCCGTTTCATCTTGATAATCCGGATGAATTCGATGGGCGACTTGCCTGTGATAGCCATGAGTTTCTTGTAAAGATGTCCTCGTGTCATCCCCACCGCACTACTGAGTTGGGCGACCGAATAATTGACGTCGCTGATATTATCCTCGATTTTGGCGATGACATTGGCGATAAGCTCCTCATCGAGCGAACTCACCGTAATCTCACTGGGTTTAATCTCAATGCCCGACGCGATGTTATGGTGCGTCTGTTGAGTCCATTCCAGGATTTTCCTGATGCGAAGTCGCAGTACCGCCAGACTAAAAGGTTTGGTGATGTAGTCGGCAGCCCCCTCTTCGAGTCCCTCCACGATATTCTCCTCGCTACTCTTGGCCGTAAGCAAGATAACAGGAATATGCGAATAGTTGATATTACGCTTGATTTGGCGGAACAACTGGAGGCCGTCCATTACCGGCATCATCACGTCGCTGACGACAAGACTCACGTCCTCGTTCTTTGCCAAGACATCGAGGGCTTCCTTTCCATTGGCAGCAATGAGCACCTTGTATTCATCCTCAAGACTACGCTGGAGGAAGAGGCGGGCATCGGTATTGTCCTCAACCACCAAGATGGAGGGTTGGTGACGGGTGTTTTCGTGGGTACTTACCAAACCGCTCTTTCCGGCCTCATTGACAGATGCCCCATTCGTGTAGCCGTCGTCTTCCTCCGACTTCATCACCGGCAGCACAACGGTAAAGATACTGCCCCGTGGCTTGTTATCGGCCACAGTGATTTGTCCCCGCATCATCTCCACATACAGTCTGACGATATGCAGACCCAGTCCGCTGCCCTCCTGTTCTTGGCCGTGAGTCTCCTGCACGAAGCGGTCGAAGACATGTTCCTTATCGACCACTCCTATCCCTGTGTCGGCCACGCTGATGACAATTTGCCTATGCTGTTCCTCACCATTGACAGCGAGCGAGAACACCACCTTTCCGTTGTCGACATTGTATTTGTAGGCATTCGACAGCAGATTGGTAATCACGCGTTGCAGTTTGTTCTCATCGAAGTCGATTTCTATGGGTTCGGCAGGAAGTGCCAATTGCATCTCAATCTTTTTTCCTATGGCATAATAGGTGAAAGCCTGTACTGTCTGCCTGACAAAGCCAACGATATCGCCATGCTTGAGGTGCAGAGCCTCCTTGCCCACATCCAGCCGTCTGAAGTCGAGCAACTGCAAGATCAAGTCGTAGAGTTGGCGCGCATTCCTCCATGCCACATCCAGTTCGGTGCGGATATTTCCAGGCAGGTTGGCCTCACGGATCTTCTCCAATGGCGCCACCACCAGCGTCAGCGGTGTTTTCAGGTCGTGGCTGATGTTGGTGAAGAACCTGATTTTCTCTTCCTCCATCTCATATTTCTTGAGATTGAGTTCCAACTGCTTGATGTCGAGTTCGCGTTTCTGTCTCGACTTCATATTGCGATAGACGAGATACAAGATGCCCAAGAGCAACAGCAGGACGAAAGCCATGGCCGGTCTCGATCTCCAGAAAGGCGGCATCACCTTTATGGTCATCTCCGCAATCTCGCTTTCCGACATGCCTGGCAAGACAGCTTTCACCTGCAACACATGCGTTCCCGGACTTATGGAAACCAAGTAGAGAATGTTTCCGGGGGCTCTTACCCAGTCTTCCTCGCCCTTTAGCCGATATACATATTTCACCTTCTGGTTCATGGCGGGCACCATGGCCGATACCGAGACACCAAGATGGTCGTCGTGGCGTATGGTGAAGACATCAGCTGCCATCACGGCGACCTCGCCATTTACCCTGAAATCGGTAAACCTCACCTGGAGTTTCTGGTAATGAGGGATGATGTTCTCGGGCGAGATGCTTACAAATCCTGAGAATCCGCCCATCAGGACCCGTCCGCTGGGAGTGGAACAAGCAGCATTATCGGAGAAGACAACATTGTGAAGCCCATCGGAGTCGAGGAATGGGAAGCACCGATATTCCACCTGGTTCTCCCCCATTTGCATGGATATCCAAGTGAGACCGTTGTCGGTACTCGCCCAAATACCGTTGTCAACTTCCGACAAGGCCCTGATGACATTGTGCGACATGCCTTGGTCGGTGGTAAGATGCTGCATGGAGTCGGCTTTGGGATAATAGGCCCACAATCCGTCGCGGCTGCCTGCGTAAAGGATACCGTGATGGCCCACCAACAAAACTGACACATAAGAATCCTTCAATTTGTCGAGCTGGGGAATCGAGGCGAAACTGCCTTTTGCGCAATCGTATGCAGCTACTCCCGTCGATGTGCCTATATAAATCATGTCGCGGAGAGAGTCGCACGCCAGGCTCAGCACACCATTGGATACAAGTGCGGAGTTGGCCGAGTTGAAAAGGTCGGCTTTGCCATCCTTGCCAACTCTTACTACCCCCCTGTCAACAGTGGCCACCCACAGGTTGCCATGTTTGTCTATGGTCATGGCCTTCACATACCTTAGGTCGGCACAATCGGGACGGAAGGGTTGGAACCTGGTACCATCCCATTTCGCGATGCCGCAGCCATAAGTGCCTACCAACAGAGAGCCGTCGGCAAGCTGGCCCAGCGAGGTGACGATGTTGGAAGGCAATTGGTTGCTCAATGCAGAATAATGCGTCATTACACCCGAAGGCGCTCTTCTGGAAACACCGCCGCCGTCATAACCAATCCACAAGTTTCCGGACTTGTCGAAGAGCAACGCGCTCACATCCTCAAACTCATCTTTAGAGACAACGTTGAACCGCGGGCTGCACACATCAGTATAGGCGATGCCCAGTTTGGCCGACCCCACCCACATCGTGTTGTTGTCGTCGAGATAGAAGGTCGTGATATGGCTGCTTAGAGAGACGAAGGCGCTCATGCCCTTTGACTCGGTCAGTACAAGTTGGTCGTTCTGGTTCTCAAAGACATAGATGCCGGCATTTCCCGTGCCTACCCAAAGGTTGCCATTATTATCCTCGGAAATGGCGTTAATGGAAGAATTGCCCACTTGTCTCAGTTCATGGGCTTGTCTCCACTGGTGGGTCTTGAGCGAGAATAGCCATTGCGAACCAGCCTGAGAGAGCGAGTTGTAAAACCACAAGTTCATATTATGGTCGATGAACACCCGGTTGTCGCGGTTGTAGGACACTTCTTTTGTCTGTCCGATGCGGACAAGCCGTTTCTCCCTGAGCGCCACCTCGAAAATCTTGAAGTCGGTCGTGACGACAACAGCCACGCCATTCCTTGCGACAAGATGCAAGATAGGCGAATTGATGTAGTTGGCGATATGGTGCAAAGCTTTCTGCCCATAGTCAAAATGGTATATACCATAATCGGTGACCACCCATAGATTGTGCCTGTCGTCTACATAAAACACCTTTGCAGTGCCTTGTATTCCCATTTTCTCAAGGTATTGCGCGCCATTTTTACTCCAAACTACCTTTTTGCGATCGTAAGTAAAAAGCGTTCCATCACTGAACATCCAAAGTGTAGAATCGGCAGTCTCACGCACCAGCCTGACATCATTCGAACTGCCGCCATACTCCTTGGGCATATAGTTTCGGAGACGGTAACCATCGTAACGGCTCAGTCCGTTGATGGTAGAGAACCACATATATCCCTGACTGTCGCGCACGATGTCTCTCACGAAATTGTCGACCAATCCGTCTTTCACATTCACGTTGCGGAAATAATAATCGGTAGCATAGCACGAGAGCAACGGTGCCAGGAGCATCCATAAAGTCAGGTATCGCAGTTTCATTATGCGGCATGTTGGTTTACCAAACAAAGTTAATAAAAAAATGCATTTTCGTTTGTCATGACTCTATTTTATTTGACAACCCTATATCTTTTTTAACTATTGTCTTCCGAAATGTATCCAACAGGCGCTCTAATGTATCGAAGGCTATGAAAAGAGCCTATGGCAACAATCCTATCAACCATCGAGATGGGTTCCATGCTGCTGATGGAACACCTGTTACCCATGAACTACTATTCTGAAAAAAGTTGAGCACAGGCGTGACATGTATACCTATATTTTTTTTGTTGTCACAGAAAAAAACCGTAACTTCGTAGGCGAAACGATAAATATCCCGGCATCAATTGCTATGCTCCCATAACAAAACTGATATATGAAACTACTGACAACAAGCGACTGGCATCTCGGCAATCTGTTTCATGGCATCGACAGGCTGCGCGAGCACGAACATTTCCTCACCTGGCTACTCGGACAGATAGAGGAGCAGCAACCCGACGCCCTTCTCATCGCTGGCGATGTGTTCGACAACGGAAACCCCTCGGCGGCAGCACAATCGGCATACTATGAATTCCTGGCCGATGCCACACAGCAGTGCCCACAGATGCAGGTCATCATCACTGCAGGCAATCACGACTCCGCCAGCAGGTTGGAAGCCCCACGCCCACTCCTCTCGCGACACCAAGTAGAGATCAGAGGCAATGTACATAGGTCCTGGGTGATGGGCGACGATGGTGGCAACTGGCAAATCGACTTTGACGACTTGATGATACCCATCAACGGCAAGGATGACGACAAGGCCATTGTTCTCGCCGTGCCATACCTGCGAAGCGATATCGTACAGAATTCATCATACTCCATAGGCGTGAACGATTTTCTGCGCACACTGACGGCCAAGGCAAGGGAGAGGTATCCTGGCCTGCCACTGGTAATGATGGCACACATGTATGCCAAGGGAGCCGAAATCGCCACGAAAGACGCCAGTGAGAAAATTGTTATCGGAGGACAGGAAGAGGTAAACATGGAGGGCTGGGCCGACCATCCCGACTACCTGACATGCGGACACATCCACAAGCGCCAGCATATATGGGGCACCGACTGGGCACGGTATACGGGCAGCATCCTGCCCATGTCGTTTGCCGAGAAAGACTATACACACGGCATAGACCTTGTCACACTCACCAACGGCAGCAAACCCGAGGTGCAGCATCTTGTATATGAGCCACAGCACAAGTTGGTGGTCCTGCCCGAGGATGAAGAGGGACAGACTACCAAGAAACTCAAGAAACTGATTGACGAGAAGTTGAGCCAAAAAGAAAATGGAACACCCGACGAACACGCAGACTATGTAACACTGAAGGTGAGACAAGACAGAGTCAGCAACGAAGATATCAAAGAACTGCAAGACAAAGTAGAAGGAAAGAATGCCGTGTTGTGCAAGATTCAAAGAATCATCCCACAGATAGACATCCAGACCCTCACCACCAAACAATCACTCAAGAGCATAGAGGACATTCTCAACCGCGACCCTATGGAGACACTGAGAGAGGCTTTCGTCATCAAGCACAACACCGAGATGAACGAACAACAAGAGGCCATGCTCGCAAAGCTGATAAATGGAATAAAGAACGTAACGAACGACTGACATGAAACTCATACAACTTGAAATACTCAATCTTGCCTCTCTCGACAGACAAGGAGGCGAGGTCATCAACTTCGAAAAAGGAGCCCTGGGCGACAGTACCATCTTCAGCATCGTTGGCCCTACAGGAAGCGGCAAGTCGACCATTCTCGACGCCATCTGCCTCGCACTCTACGGCCGTGCACCACGTTATCCGAAAAAGAAGAACGACAAGAAACAAAACATAGAGATTTACGGCACGCCAGATGCCAATGAGAAAAACCGCCTGGCACCCACCGACTGCCGCAACATTCTCACCCGAGGCAAAAAAGAAGGATACAGCAAACTGACATTCCAAGCCAACGATGGCAGTGTTTACCGGGCCGAGTGGCATATCCGTTTCTTGACTAAAAATTATGAACAGCCCAAAACTTTTCTTTATAAGTTATCCAGATTGGTCGATGGCACACAAAAGGAGGAGATAGCCGAATGGGACAGCCTGCCCATTATCATCGGACTGGACTACGAGCAATTTCTCCGCACGGTGCTCATCGCGCAGGGCTCATTTGCCAATTTCCTCAATGCAAAGGAGAATGAACGGTATGAGCTACTGGAGAAACTCATTGGCTGTGAGGAAATGTATACCCGTATCGCCAATGAGATCAAAACACAGAAGGACGCTGCCATAAAGGCTTTCAACATCGTCAATGCATCGGTAGATGCCGTGAAGCAAAACTTGTTGCCCAACGAGGAACGCCAACGGCTCGAAGAGGAAATCGACCTGTTGGAAAAGAAGTTAAAGGAAATTGAGGCTACCAAAAAGAATTTGGAAACCCAACTGCAATGGTATGCGGAAGACAAGGAGATGGCGCTTGCCATCGAAAAACATCAAGAATTGCTCAAACAAGCTTCGAAAAGATACGAGGAGATTCTCCCCGACATCCTCCAACTCAACCTCCATGATGCCATCTCGCCCGCTGTTGAGATTCTGAGAGATGTAAAGGAACTGGAAGCGGCCATTGTGGAAACACAAAAGAACATTGCAGCAAACGAAAAGAAAAGCAAAGAACATGAGGAATTGATTCGTGCTGAAAACGACCGGTTCAACCTGCTGAAAGGAGTTGCCCAAAAGGCACAGCAAGATATCGAAGAAACTGCACCCCACATCCAAAAGGCACGCGAACTGAGAACGAAAATCGATGCAGCCACAGACAAATGCAAGGAAAAGCAAGACGCCAAGGCTACAGCGGAAAAGGAGAAGAACACGGCGGGAAAAGCCGTGAATGACAACAAATCAGACATCGTCAGAACCCAGAACCTGGTGAATGAGGCTAAGGAGGAACATCAAGCGCTACTGACAGAGATTGATAACAAAAAAGAAGAACTTAAAAAGTCGGCAGAAGAAGCAGAGCAGACATTGGGGGCAGAATTACTCAAAGTGGAGGGTATGAATGCCGAAGAACTACAAGCTAAAAAGACACAAGCCGACAGCGATTGGCAAAATATCAATCAAGCTTTGGAAGTGGTCGGCCTTCTCGCATTGGCCACCGAAGAGCAAAACCAAAAGAAGGCCTGCAAGAATGAGCTGGAAGAAAGAAACGTCTATCTAAAGAACGAACTGGCCAAACTGAATATTGACAGCCTGAAGAAAGAGCTGGAAACACTTCGCAAATCGTACACATTGATGATAAGTGAGCAATGGAACCTGCATCGGGCCTCGCTCGAGGAAGGTAAGCCATGTCCGCTTTGCGGAGCCACCAACCATCCTTATATTGTGAGAGAAACAGACTTTGAAGAGGCCACTTCTGAACTGTACGACATGCTCAAGACCAAAGAATCCTCTCTCAAAAAGCAGGAAGAAGACAAAATGAAATGGACAGGCGAGATGAGCAAAAATGAGGGAGAGATTTCGGGACTAACACAACGGTTGCATCAACTGAAAGCCGACATCGAAAGTTATGAGAAAAAATGGCAGAGCCTGATAGAATGGAACCCACAACTGAAGAAAGACCAGGAAAAGCTGAAAGCCGCACTGCAATCATACAATGAGAAAAGGGAAGAAGCAGGTCGGCAACTGTCCTTTTTCAATAAGGTACAGATAGAGATTGGCCGATTGAGGAAAAAGAAAGAAGAGGCCGACAAGAAACAGGCTAAATATGTGGAAGAGGCCGCAGACCTGAAAAACAAGGCTTTAGAGAAAGTCAATTCGGCCTTGACCAAGTTGGAGAATGCCAAGACATTATCCCCAACTCTGATCCAACAGCATGAAGAGAAACTCAAGACACTTGACGAGGCCACCAAAGCATGGCAACAAGCTGATGACGACCTCAAGAAATTGCAGTCTGCTTACAAAGAAGAACTG
>ONSV01000120.1 GCA_900320585.1 uncultured Prevotellaceae bacterium
GGAGCCGCTTCCGGCATCGTTGCTGCCGGCTTCCATCACCGACAACGTGAAGGCACTCTTCGACGACGCCAAGGTGGTATGCGCCGACAAGAAAGGAACCGCATACAGCATCATGCTCTCGAATGGCATCAGCCTGAAGTACGACAAGGAGGGCCATTTAGCATAATCGCCCACGAGATACAAAGAATAAAAAAGGTTTTATTGATAGTTGATGGGGTGTGCCTAAAGTGAAGGCACACCCCTTTTTCGTTATTGCTCCTCGCAGGGTAGTCATAGGTGGGGATTTGTGATTTTGCAACAAAAGTGACGAAAATCTGGGGAAACACGCCAAAATGGATGCAAAAATCCCAAGCAATTGGTTATCAATTACTTGGGATTAATACGGGTGCGCCTGAAAGGACTCGAACCTTCACGTCGTAAGACACTAGATCCTAAGTCTAGCGCGTCTGCCAATTCCGCCACAAGCGCATTTTTGATTTGGGCGGTGCAAAGTTAAGAAAAAGAAACCGAAAGCGCAAATAAATGTAGGAATAAATCGAATTCTTCATCTCCAGGCCAACTAATCCAAAAAGAATAATTATATTTGCAACTAAGAAAAAAGTCGTTGAGCCAATCACTCCACGAGAACTATCGCCACGATTGGCAAAGCTACAGAAACACAACAACAAATAAAAAACAAACTATGAGAACGAGAAGCGATGTATTCCAAATTGAGCAGGATATCGAATGGACAAACCCTGCCCCAGGTATCCAGCGGCAAATCATGGCCTACGACGGCCAGTTGATGATGGTGAAAGTGAAATTCGAGACGGGAGCCGTGGGCACCCCACACACCCACTACCACTCGCAGGGCACTTATGTGGCCAGCGGGAAGTTTGAGGTGAACATCGGGGGCGAGCAACGCGTGCTCCAGGCCGGCGACGGCTACTATGTATCCCCCGACGAGATACATGGTTGCGTATGCCTTGAGGCCGGTGTGCTCATCGACACATTCAGTCCGATGCGCCAGGATTTCCTCTAATTCACTCATCAACCTTTCACTCTTATTCAATCCATCTTCAAGGCTTCGTGTCTTATCCTTAAAATTACACTCCCATGAGCAAACTACTCCTGATAGCCTGCGCATGGCTGATGGGCATGGCAGCCACCGTACAAGGCATCCAGAACACCGAGGAAGAGCCCTCTGCCGAGGACGTGTTGCGCACGATGCACCGCGCCACAGAGTATATGATGGACGAGGTGTCGGTAGATGGTGGTTTCGTATGGAACTACCTGCCCGACTTCTCCCGTCAATGGGGCGAACTGGAGGCCCGTCGCTCGATGGTTTGGCTACAGTCACCCGGTACGCCCGACGTGGGGCAGTTGCTGCTCGACGCCTACCACGCCACCCACGATGAGTATTATTACCAGTGTGCCCGCAAGGTGGCCTTGTGTATCGTTCGCGGCCAACATGAGAGCGGAGGGTGGAACTACATGTTCGACCTGGCCGGCACCGACTCGCTGCGCTCTTGGTATGCCACCATCGGCCGCCAGGCATGGCGGTTGGAAGAGTTCCAACACTATTATGGCAATGCCACCTTCGACGACGAGGCCACGAAGCACTGTGCCGAGTTCCTGCTCCGCCTCTATCTGGAGAAACGCGATGCCGAGTTGCTGGTCCCCTTACGCAAAGCCATCGGATTCTTCCTCACGAGCCAGTATGCCAACGGAGGCTGGCCCCAACGTTACCCGCTGATGCACGACCATCCTTTTCGTGGCAAGGCCGACTACAGTTCGTTTGTGACGCTCAACGACAACGTGATGGCCGAGAACATTGACTTCCTTCTGCAATGCTACACCCAGTTGGGTCTCGATTTCCTCTGCGAGCCCATTCTGCGAGCCATGCACCTGATGCGCGACCTGCAGCAGCCATTGCCCCTTGCCGGATGGGCCGACCAGTATACTCCCGATGACCTGCTCCCCGCCCATGCCCGGTCGTATGAGCCCCGGTCGGTGAACACCGGCACCACCATGGGCGTTTTCCTCCTCATGATCGAATATTATCGCATGACAGGCGACCCCTCCTACCTGCGTCGACTGCCCGAAGCGATCACTTTCCTTGAGAAACAAGCACTGCCCCGCGAGTGGGCAGCCAAGGTGAGGCGCACTCCACTACAAGATGACGAGATCCTGGTTCCGAGATTCATCGACCCTGACAGTCACCGTCCGCTCTATGTACACCGCAGAGGTTCGAATGTGGGCAACGGCGCCTATTACACCGATGAGGTCATTGAGGGTACCATCGGCCATTACAGTTCGTTCGCCACGGTGAGTCCGAGCCGGCTCCGTGAGATTCTCGACGAGGCATACCGTCTCGACCGTGCGGAGTTGGAAAAGAACTCACCTTTCAGACAGTGTGGCAGCCTGGCACCCGAGAAATACCACTACAAAGGGATAGGCAGGTGGCGACAGGGACAACAACCGCCCACTCCAGGCACCATCATCGCATCGATGGACGGGAAAGGACGATGGATTGTGCCGCTCCGCCAGATATCCCACCCCTACCAACCTTTGCCCGGACACCTCGACGAGAGCCACGACACCTCCTATGGCAAGACAATGTGCGGCGACCTCTACGACACCTCGCCCTATGAGAACCGTGAGGTCAAAGGCATCTCCACCCAAACCTACATCCAGAACATGGTGTTGCTGATAAGGGCTATAGAAGGATTGGAACAGTTCCCTCAAAGGCCATAAGACCTTCAAAAAGGCAAAAGAATCATCCCCATGCCTCATAGCGAGTCATGGGGATGTGTGCATCATGATTGCTCATGCTGTGTATATAGGGGTATGGATTACCTGCGGTGACCATTCGGACGGCCAGGGCCATGACCATTGCCGTGACCGGCAGAGGGGCCGTGATAACCATTGCCATGACCTACCGAGGGACCATGATGACCGGGACCGTGACCGGCAGAGGGACCGTGATGACGGGGACCTGCTGGCGGAACCGGGTGGTTGAAGTGATGACGGGCGTAGAAGCTGGCGCTCCTATGGTTGTGTCCGCCACGATAGCTCACGAACACGGCAGGGCGGTGCATGAACATCCTGTTGTGATGGTAGCGACCGTAGATGGCGAACGACCAGCCCCCGGCATTCCAAACAAGCGGGCGGTAGAAGTAGGCGCTTGCCAGATAGCGGTTGTACTGCAGGGTGCTGAGCACGAAGCGCAGGTCGCGGTTGCGCACGTCCCACCATGGTCCGAGCACGTCGGCACGGGTGTTGACATTGAGCAGGTAGTCGAGGTTGATCTCATACACTGCCTCATACTGTGCGTCGGTAAGACCCAGTTCGTATGCCATTTTATCACTGAGGAACAGCGCCTCGTTGCGTGCGGCATTATATGTCATTGCGTTGGCCGAGATGGCTATCGTCATCATCATTGCCATGAGCATCATCTTCTTCATAATCGTATATTTTTATCTGGTTTGTAAATCGTTGTTGTTTCTTTTCATTGGCAAAGGTAGTGCAAAAAGGATGGGCATGAAAAGGATTGTACCTAAAGAGCGGTAGGTTTTTCCCTATTGTTGAGGGGGAATGTCCTAAACGGCAAAAAATACGGCCAAAAGATGTCATTAAAAAATAAAAACAAGGTTTGTGACACGAAAAATGATTATTTTTTATTATCTTTGGCGGTGGAAAAGGCACTATGCTTTCACCCTTTATACCTTAAAAATAGAATTGAACGATGAACGACGAAGAAAGAAAAGAACTGGAGCAGTTGCGTGAGGAAGTGGCGCGGCTGGAAGACGCGAACAAGAAACTGACAGAAGGCTGTGAGCAACTCGTAGCCCGCAACATGATGCTTGCCGAGAAGCTCGACTTCTACTATGAGGTGCGCAGGCATGTGGAATGGCTGAAAGACCTTGTGAGAAGGCACCGCGAGCTGATGGCCCAGGCCGACCTCCGCAACGATGAGGAATTGCTGGCCATCATTGAGGCGAAGTTGGAGGGCGACAACATTCCCCTTCCTCCAGAATATGGAATCCGTGAGGTGGCCGAACTGGTGGGCACTACCCAGACCCGCATCTCCACCCTCTACAAGGAAAAGACCATCTACCACTCTGTGGACAAATACCTTGACTTTCTCCGCCTGATGCGTGCTTTGCGCATGTTGAAGGAGAATCCGCAATACAGCATCGAAGCCATTGCCGCCGATGCCGGTTACAACACCGTGCGCACACTGAACCGAAAGATACAGGAAGCCATAGGCATCACTCCCCGACAGTATCGCGACATCACCAACCCCGACCAAGAATAAAGCAAATCGTCCTCTCCCGGCAAGGAGAGGACGTTTTCTTTCATCACACTTGTTCTTGGCGTAGAAACATGTATTTTAATTAAAAAAAGTGTGCTACACTCACGTGCAACACACCGTCATTAAAAAAATACAACATGATGTGATGATTATATCTTGTTATGGATTAGCCTTTCCTCCCCTGACGAGAGGGATTCCTCGACCTCTCCTGCATTCACATCCATGATGTTGGTTCAGCTTGTGATTTTTTGCTATGCAGAATTCTTATGTCAGGTGTTATTACAATGCAAAGTTACGTCAGATAGTGGCTTGCACCAAATAATCCCGCCACCAACTCACCACAAGCATCGGACACACCGTAGTATATCAGACAAATAGACGAAACAGGCCGCCAGGCTGTCCGAAACCCGTTTTCCCTTTTGCGTTTTCCGGTCTCCGTATTGAAAAACCGCCGTGTGTAACAAAACGAATAACTTCTGATACAATCGAGGAAAACCACGTTGAAGATTTTGCCTATCTTTGCTCACACAAACAAAAAACAAGAAAAAAATGAAACGACTGCATTGCCTATTCATGCTCATCATCCTCTCGCTGCAGGTCATGGCAGCTGGCCAATGGCCCATGAGATCGCAAGGTCCGTGGGAGAAGGGAGCGTTCGAGACCCGCCAATACCGCAATCTATTCGTTGAGACGGGCTATCGTCCCGACGCCGTGGAGAAGAAACTAAAAGAAGTGTTCGACGACGTTTTCCACGGTCCCAACAAAGTGTATTTCGAGGTGGGCGACAGTCTGGGCTACATCAGCGACATCAAGAACCACGACGTGCGCACCGAAGGCATGTCGTATGGTCTGATGATTGCAGTCCAGATGGGCGAGAAAGACATTTTCGACCGTATCTGGCGTTGGAGCAAGAAATACATGCAGCACCAGGAAGGCTCACGCAAGGGCTACTTTGCATGGAGTTGCAAGACCGATGGCACCCGCAATGCCCAGGGAGCCGCTTCCGACGGCGAGTTGTACTTCATCACCGCCCTGCTCTTTGCCTCGAACCAGTGGGGCGATGACACCGGCATCAACTACAAGGGCGAGGCCCAACACATCCTCGACTGCATCATGCCCCGTGAATACGAGCCCGAGGCAGGTGGCTTCGGGGGTCCCCGCCAGTCGGGGCCACAGAAGATGTACCTGATCGACCCTGAGACGAAGCTCATCACCTTTACCCCCGATGGTTTCGGACAGCGCTATACCGACCCTTCCTATCACATCCCCGCCTTCTATGAGGTATGGGCCAGGTGGGCCGACGACGGCCGTTCCGACTATTGGAAAGAGTGTGCCCAGAAGTCGCGTGAGTTTCTGCACAAGGCCATCCATCCCGAGACCGGCCTGAATCCCGATATGTGCAACTACGACGGTAGTCTGATGCAGAACGGTTGGATGGCCCGTGGTGGAGGCAGCAATTTCCGCTACGACTCCTGGCGCGTGCCGATGAACATCGCCCTCGACTACGAGTGGAGCTGTGCCGACAAGGATTGGCAGCGGCAGTATGGCGAGCGGTTCCAGAACTTCCTCTACACGCAGGGCATCGACACCTTCGTCGACCAATACCGTGTCGACGGCACATTGCCCGAGGGCAACGAGATCCTGCAAGCTGGCGGGTTCAGGAAACTGCGCCACAGCATCGGGTTGGTGGCCACCTCGGCAGCCGCCTCGGTGATGTGCAGCCACGAGAAGCGCAAGGAGTTCATAAAAGCCCTTTGGGAAGCCAAGCACGAGCCTTTCGACGACGGCTATTTCGATGCCTACTACGATGGTCTGCTCCGTCTGTTCGCCTTCATGCACCTGAGCGGCCACTACCGCGTCATCTTCCCCTCGCCCTACCGTGTGATGAAGACCGGCAACCTGTCGGCCACCATCGACACCGGTGCCGGCGGCAAGATTCTCTCGCTGAAATATGGCGACACCGAGGTCATCTCGCAGTCGCGCATGCCCGAGTCGTTCGGCAGCACGTTCTGGACCAGTCCGCAGAAGGAATGGAACTGGCCCCCAGTGCAGGAGTTCGACAAGTATCCCTATGAGATAGAGGAGGATGGAGCCACGCTGAGCATCAGCAGCAGTGTGGCACCGAAACTGGGACTGAAGGTGCGCAAGCAGTTCAGCACCGATGAGCGGAACAACGCTTTGGTGGTGCGCTACTCCATCATCAATGCCGGCACCACCTCGCGCAAGGTAGCCCCCTGGGAGATTACCCGTGTGCCCAACGAAGGCCTGATTTTCTTCGACGCGCCCGTGGAGTCCATCACCCCAAGCGGACTGATGCCCTTCACCTCTTCGGAGAGCATCGCCTGGTATCAGACCGACACGGCAGGCGAGAACCGCAAGATCAACGCCGACGGTAAGGGATGGTTGGCCTACTTGAACAATGGCCTGCTGCTGGTGAAGCGGTTTGAAGATCTCTCCCCCACCCAAC
Organism: uncultured Prevotellaceae bacterium; assembly: GCA_900320585.1. Lineage (GTDB taxonomy): Bacteria > Bacteroidota > Bacteroidia > Bacteroidales > Bacteroidaceae > Prevotella. The sequence goes on from ONSV01000120.1 coordinate 6,765, forward strand.
CTGCTTCCGGCGAGGCCGAGATACAGGTATATGTGAACAGGGGCAAGACCTATATCGAGCTTGAGAGTCAAGGAGCATACACCAACCTGGCCCCAGGCGAAGAACTCACCTGGACCGTGAGATGGCAGCTGGAGCCCTACGAGGGAACCGCCCCATCGAAGCAATTGGTGAAAAAAGTGAGGAAGATGGTGAAGAAGCGCTGAGGCTTGCCGTCACACGGTAGCCTCGATACCAGCGACCGAATCGCCCGGCACCTCTATGCGTGCCTTCTCCACACTCACGTCGCCCATGCGCGAGATGGTGACGATGAAGGGGATATATTCCTCGGAGAGTTCGTCGGGCGACCCCACGCTTCCCAGGAAATGAAGTCCGCTGGCATCGGCGTCGTTGAACACCAGTCCAAGGATGACGTTCTTCGAGAGATAAGCCTCATCCACATAACTGTCGAACAGGCTCTTCGTGAAATTCTTCTCGAAGAACACGCTGCCATCGGCCCGTGTGATTTTCATTTTGATGATATTGTTGCGATAGCGCTTGCCATTGTTGTCGGTCACCACCGAAAGGCTGTCGGAAGTGTGTCGTCTCACCGCCACCTTGTATGAGTTGCCGAGCCATTTCACCACCTCCACGTTCTCGGTGGTGTTCATCTTATGGACCAGCGTATCGACCACTTTCTCCTCACGGGGCGGCACAATGATATTGTTGTGCACGGTCGATTTCTTTTCTTTCTCGCACGACATCATGAAGGCCACAGCCATCAACATGGTAAAAAGGACAGTTATTTTTTTCATTTCGGAAAAGTGACTTAATCAATCAATCAATTATTCAACGTAAATAGCCTCGCGCTTCCTTATTCCTCAGGAGGATAGAGATAATAGCCCGCCTCACTGGGATGGTCGAGCACCTTGCACCGGGGGTCCTCCTTGGTGAGCAGCCAAGCCATCCACAGGTCGCCCGCCGCTGCCGCTATAAAGAACACCCCTAAGGCCAGCAGCCACAGCGATGAGATGAACATTGCCACCATGGTGGGAACGATGCCCAGCACCACGCAAGGCATAAGCGCCGCCTTCTGGTAATGGCGCAGCGAAACCGGCTCGTCGCAGTGACAATAAGGGGTGAGCATCTTCCATATCACACCAAAGCTGATGCTCTTCCATCCACTTGGTGCGAAACAAGCGAAAGTGATGCCATGAATGAGTTCATGAATCACGATGCCCGCCATCATAGCCACGACAAACAACAGCACCTTCATCGGTGACAGCAAATCCTTGAAGGTGGCCAGATTGAAAGTCTTTGGCCAGATCATGAAAAAGGCGAAGAGCATCACCAGTGTAGTGCCCACCAATATTCCCACGGCAAACTGATTGGCCTTCACAAGGTCGATTGTCACCATACGACGGTTCTCATTGGAATTGTTCTCGTT
>ONSV01000252.1 GCA_900320585.1 uncultured Prevotellaceae bacterium
AGGTGATGATTCTCAGACCCAGTTCCTGCGACTCGCTGCTCTCGCCATGGTGCTTGCCCGTAAGGGCCACGAGGCATTCGGCCAGACCAATGAAACCGATGCCTAAAGTGCCCTGGTTGATGACACTCTGCACCGAGTCCATCGGACCCAGTTTGTCGGCTCCTATCCACAGACTCTTCATCAGCAGTGGGAACTGCCGGGCATAGGCCGTCTTCTGGAACTGGAAACGGTCGTCGAGTTGCTTGGCGGTGAGTTCGAGCATGTGGTCGAGCTTGGCGAAGAACATGCCGATGCGCCTCTCCTGGTCGGGCTCACCCATACACTCTATGGCCAACTTCACGATGTTGATGGTCGAGAACGAGAGGTTGCCACGGCCAATGGAGGTCTTCTCTCCGAAGCGGTTCTCGAAGACGCGGGTGCGGCATCCCATGGTGGCCACCTCATGCAAGTAGCGCTTGGGGTCGTCGGCCTTCCATTCGTCGGTCTGGTTGTACGAGGCATCGAGGTTAAGGAAGTTGGGGAAGAAACGACGGGCTGTCACCTTGCAGGCCAACTGGTAGAGGTCGAAGTTGCGGTCCTCGGGCAGGTAGTTCACCCCACGTTTCTTCTTCCAAATCTGTATGGGGAAGATGGCGGTCTCGCCATTGCCCACACCCTCGTAGGTGGAGAGCAGTATCTCGCGTATCACACAACGCCCCTCGGCCGATGTGTCGGTGCCATAGTTGATAGAGGAGAACACCACTTGGTTGCCACCTCGTGAGTGGATGGTGTTCATGTTGTGGATGAAGGCCTCCATCGCCTGGTGCACACGCCCTACGGTTTTGTTGATGGCGTGTTGCTGGGCGCGCTCCTTGCCGGTCAGTCCGTCGAGGGGGCGCTTCACGTAGTCGATGAGGGGCTCGTCGTAGAGGTCCTTGTAGCTCTCGCCATTCAGGTCCTCCAGGTTCTTCAGTTCCTCGATGTAGGTCATGCGCACGTAGGGGGCCAGGTAGAAGTCGAAGGCGGGAATGGCCTGACCACCGTGCATCTCGTTCTGGGCACACTCCATCGAGATGCAGGCCAGCACCGAGGCGGTCTCGATGCGGCGGGCCGGGCGCGAGGCGCCATGGCCGGCGATGAATCCGCAGGTCAGGATATTGTCGAGAGGGTGTTGCACGCAGGTGAACGACTTGGTGGGATAGTAGTCCTTGTCGTGGATATGCAGGTAGTTCTTCTCCACGGCCTCGCGGCTCTCTTCCGAGAGCAGGTAGTCGTCGACGAAGGGCTTGGTGGTCTCCGAGGCGAATTTCATCATCATGCCGGCTGGGGTGTCGGCGTTCATGTTGGCATTCTCTCGCGTCACATCATTGTTCTTGATGTTCACGATGTCGAGAAACACGTCGCGGGTCTTCGCCTTGCGGGCTATGGAGCGCTGGTTGCGGTAGGCGATGTACTTCTGGGCCACATCCTTGCGGCTCGACTTCATCAGTTCCAGTTCCACTGCATCCTGGATCTGCTCCACGGTCATCTGGCTGTCGCCACGCTGGGCGATATGGTCGGTGATTTTATATATTAGACGATCATCCTCACCCTTGTCGGTATGAAGCATGGCTTTGCGGATGGCGGCCATGACCTTCTGTTCGTTGAAGCCCACAATGCGCCCGTCGCGTTTTACTACAGTCTGTATCATTATTCTTTAGCCTTAGTTATTGGGTAATAGCCGAATATTTATCGAGTTTGCTGATTCGGATTGCAAAGATACAAATTTTTGAGAATATCCATACCCATCAAACGGGATATTTTTTTGAGTGTCTCGCTTATTTCAGCATCTTCTTGATTTGTTTCTCATAGGTGTCTGACAGCAGACTTGCCAGATGGCCGCACATTCGCTGGTACGACTCTTCGGGTGTCCTCTCACATTGACAAGCCTCCCTGCCGACCAGCAACTCAGGAGTGGTGAGCAGCGACCATCCGAAACCATATTCGCGGCCATGCTTGTCGACGGGATAGACGAAATCCTCTGTCACGATATGGCACGACATCTGCAGACGGCTGATGTAGTTGTCAAACCTCGACCGCATCTTCGGACCGGTGAAACCACATGCTGCCCTCAGTTCGCGGGCCACCATGCTGCCATGCTCGAGCAAGGTCGACAGGATGCTCTCCTCGATGCTGCCTTCCTCGATGGCAGAGCGGCTGGAGCGGCGCCAGTTGTAGAAGTCGGGCCACCATGCCCTGCTGATGAAACCGGCCTTGCCGGCAAAAAACTTGCCATAGACGCAGT
>ONSV01000037.1 GCA_900320585.1 uncultured Prevotellaceae bacterium
TTCGTTCCCAGCAACATATAGGTGTAGGTGATGGAAGCCGAACTGCTGGCATGACCGTTGATAACGCTGTAACTTTGCTGTTGCGACACACTCGGACCGTATACCACCTCGAGTCCCTCGGGGATATTGCCTATCTGCAGTCTCCCGTTCATGTCGGTGGTATTGATGGTATACTCGAGCTTGAACGTCTCCCCTGTGCTCACCCTTGCGGGCGCATGGACGACGATTCTCTGTGCCGCGATGGTTTGGCAGACCATCAGCATGAGTAACAAGAATATATGTTTTTTCATTTTCACGTTGTGTCGAATTATCAAGTGGTTTACCAGTTCTTGCCCAGTCGCTTGCGCGGCGGTTGCTGCATGGCTCCCTGCAGCCGCTTCTGCGTTTGCTTCTCCTGTTGAACGGCAGCCTCGAGCAGTCGCTGTGCGTTGTCCTGGCTCATCTGTCCGGCAGGCTGTCCCTGCGGCTCCTGGTCGGAGGGTTGCCCTTGCTGCGGCTGCTGCGGTTGTTGTTGCTGCTTGGGCTGTTGGTTGTTGTTATTTTGGTCGCTGTTCTGGGCTTGTCCCTGCTGTTGCTGCTGCTGCGGATGTTTCTTGTCGTACTCCTGCTGCCGCTGTTGCTGTTGCTCCTTGAGTTTCTGCTCCGACTTCTTCATGTTGTCCTTGGCATGCTGGTCGTCGGGGTCGTTTTTCAGCGCCTGCTTGTAGGAGTCTCTTGCCTTGTCGTGCTGGTCCTGGTTCTGGTAGTTGTCACCTACGTTGTCCCAGTAGCTGGCATTGTTCTTTCCGCGTCCGCTGTTGTCCTTGTTTTGTTTGTTGTCGCCATTCTGGTTCTGGTCCTGCTTCTGCTGGTCCTTGTTCTGGTCGCCGCCGCCACCGCCACCATTCTGGTCTTGGTTCTGCTGCTGTTGTTGCTGTTGTTGTTGTTGCTGTTGCTGCTGGTTCTTCAGCAATTCGCGGCAGAGCGCCAGGTTGTAGCGTGTCATGTCGTCGGCAGGGTTGCTGCGGAGCGCGTTCTTGTAAGCCTCGATGGCCTCGGGGTATTTGTGGTTGGTCTGCATAATGACCCCGATGTTGTGCCACGACATGGCCTTTCTCACGGGGTTGTGCTCCATGTCGGCAGCACGCTGGTACTGGCCAAGAGTGCTGTCGTTCTCAGTGGCCGTCATCACGCATGCCATGTTGTAGGCCGCCTGGCTGTTCTCGGGATTCTCTGAGATGGCCTTGCCGTATTCGATATAGGCCTTGTCGAACTGTGACTTGCCGAAATGCCTGTTGCCGAGACGGATATGGTGTCGGTCGGTGGTTTTCTGCGACGTAGCCACGACGATGAGAATGGCTGCGAGGAAGACAAACAAGACGATATACTTTTTCATGTTCTGCTTTATTTCACCTCGTTTTTAGTTTTGCCGAAGAGCCTTACGTTCTTGAGCAATGGGTTCTTGGCCTCGAGCACGCACACCTCGATGATGAGCAGGAGCAATGCGATGAGCGCCAGCGCCTGGAACTGCTCGTCGTACTCGCTGTAGATGACCGTGCTGATCTCGCCCTTCTGCATCTTGCCGATTTCCAGGTCGAGCCGCTCCTGCGCCTCGCTGGTGTTGTCGACGTGTATGTACGTGCCGCTTCCCGCCTCGGCTATCTGCTTGCACATATCCTCGTTGAGGCGGGTGATGACCGTCTGCCCGGTATTGTCCTGCAGGTATCCGCCATTGGCCATCTTGATGGGAGCCCCATTGGGCGAGCCCACGCCCAGCATAAACACCTTGATGCCCTTCTCCTTGGCCATCCTCGCGGCCTCTATCGCGTTGCCCTCATGGTCCTCGCCATCGGTGATGATGATGATGGCCTTTCCGGCCTTCTCGTCCTGGGTGAAGCTCATCATGGCCATATTGATGGCGGTGGCGATGTCGGTGCCCTGCGAGGCGATGAGCGACGGGTTGACGTTCTGGAGGAACATCTTTGCCGACACGTAGTCGGCGGTGATGGGCAGCTGCACGAAGGCGTCGCCGGCATAGACGATGAGTCCCACCTTGTCGTTGACGAACTTGTCGACCATGTTCTCGACGAGCAGCTTGCTCTTGTCGAGTCGCGACGGCACCACATCCTCGGCAAGCATGGAGTTGGAGATATCCATACAGATGATGACCTCGACACCCTGCCGTTTCTCGCTGCTGATTTTCGACCCCATCTGTGGCCGGGCGAGCATGAGGATGAGGATGATGAGCGCGGCGATGAGCAGCCAGAACTTCACCGCGGGCCTGTATTTCGACACCCCCTGCATCATGTCGCTGAGGAGTTGCGGGTCGCCGAATCGCTTCAGTTTCCGCATTTTGTTGCGTAGGTACAGCATCCTGATCACCACCAGCACGGGCACCAGCAGCAAGAGGTAGAGGAATATGGGGCTTTCGAATCTGAACATATCAAATCTTCTTTATCGTGTTATGGTAACCTGCGCAGGATAGATACCCTGAGCAGCAATTCGAGCAGCAGCGCGAGGATGGCAGCCATGGCGAAAGGTTGGTAGGCCTCGTAGAACTTGCTGAACTTCTTGACGTCGATTTTTGTTTTCTCCAGTTTGTCGATGTCCTTGTAGATTTGCTTGAGCGCCGCCATGTTGGTGGCCCTGTAGAAATGTCCGTCGGTAGTGGCGGCGATGTCGCTGAGCGTCTTGGTGTCGATCTCCACCGGCATGTTGACATACTGAATGGTGCCGCCCACCTCCATGGGATAGCGCGCCACCTTGTTGGTGCCCACACCGATGGTATAGACCCTCACGCCCACGCTCTTGGCGATGGAAGCCGCCGTCATGGGCGAGATGTCGCCCCGGTTGTTCGAGCCATCGGTGAGCAGGATGACCACCTTGCTCTTGGCCTTGCTGTCCTTCAGTCGGCTCACTGCGTTGGAGAGTCCCATTCCGATGGCCGTACCATCCTCGATGAGGCCGTTCTTGGCGATGTCGGTACGCACGCTGTGGAGCAAGTTGAGCAGTGTCTGGTGGTCGACGGTCATGGGGCATTGCGTGAATGCCTCTCCGGCGAAGATGGTGAGTCCGATATTGTCGTCGGGGCGTCCCGAGATGAACTCTGCCGCCACCTCCTTCGCCGCCTCGAGTCTGTTGGGGCTGGGGCTCATGTCCATGGCGAGCATACTTGTCGACACGTCCATGGCAAGCATGATGTCGATGCCCTCTACCGACCTCTCGCCCCAGGAGTTGTGGGTACGGGGCCTTGCCAGCACCACGACCACCATGACGAACGCGAAGAGCCTGAGCAGCATGGGCAGGTGTATGAGCCGCTGCCGCCAACTCTTGGTCGTGAAGCGATAGGCATGCGTGTCGCTCATCCGCATGGTGGGCTCCGTCTTACGCCTGTAGAGAAAATACCACAGGATGTAGGGCACGGCCAGCAGCAGGAGCAGGAAGTATTCTTTGTTTGCGAAGATCATGATTCGGGTAAGTTTTTATATCATGAGCAAGTAGAGATGCCAGCACACGAATGCCAGCACCACAAGGATGCTGATGGAGGCCAGCACGATGAGCGTGATGATGAGCCTTCTCGACTTCTGCGACCTTTTGTCGCTCTCGCTGAGTGTAGGCTCGATTTTCTCTATCGTTGGCATGTCCTCGGTCTTTGTTGTCTCGATGAATTCGACGACGCTCTCCAGGTTGCGGTCTTTCTCGTGTATCTCGGTGGAGTATTTGGCGAATTTCACGAGGTCGGCCGTCTGGAAGAGCTCGCGCAGTTCGTTGAGTTTCTCGGTGTCCTCCTCCTGGCTCAGCCGCTCGATGATCTCGCTGCTGGTCATCTCCATGGCGTTGAAACCGAACCGCTCCTTGAGGTAGGTGCGCAGGGTGTCGACCAGCGTGGTGTAGTAGGCCTTCTGGTCGGCATCGGTGTTCAGGCTCTTGCTCTTGAGCTTGTTGATGACGTTGAACGCCTTCTTGTGCGGCAGCACCTTCTTCACGAACCTGATGCGCGCCACGATGGGTTTGTTGTCGCCCAGGCGGATGATGAAGTAGTAGAGCAAGAGGCAGAGCACGATGAGCAGCACCGACAACCAGAACGGCTTCACCCATTCCTTCCATTGAAAGGGGTTGGTCTGCAGTCCCTTTGGCGGGAAGAACTGGTCGGGGTGCTCGAGATCGACGTCGGGCGAGATGACCTTGAGCGCGAGGGGCCGTGCCGCATACTCCTTTCCGTTGACCACGGCCTTGAAGGGCGGCAGCTGGTAGAGCGTGTCGTCGAACGAGGTGAGCGTGTACTTCCTCGAGAGCCGCATCATCTGGTTGTCGAGACGCGTGGTGTCGACGTCGCTCTGCCTCACCACCTCCACTCCCGGCGTGAGCTGCGCGTTGGGCTCGAACTCGGGCAGTGCGGCGCTCTCTTTCTCGCTCAGGGTGACAGAGAGCGTCACGTTGGTCTGCTCGCCGATGAGTATTCCGGGCACGTCGATGGCCGACTCCACCTTCACCTGGGCCAGGGCCTGTGAGGCGACGCAACACATCAGCGCTATAGTCTTGAGATATTTCATTTTCATTCTGTTAGGAATGGCGGGCAAGCCCGTCGGTTAGCTATTGTCATGCCCTCATGGAGAAGAGCAACATGAGCGACTTCACGAAATCGTCTTTTGTCGAGATGGAGATGTGGTCGACCTTGCTCTTGCTGAACATCTCCCTCATCTCCGCCTGCCGCCTGAGCCAGTAGGCGGCATGCGCCCTTCTGAGCTTCTTGCTCGAGGTGTCGATGATCATCTCATGCCCGGTTTCGGCATCCTGTATCCTCATGAGTCCCACGTCGGGCATCTCCTTTGCCCTTTGGTCGTAGACCTGTATGGCCACTACGTCGTGCTTGCGGTTGCAGATGGTGAGCTGGTTCTCATAGGGCGACCTGTCGAAGAAGTCGCTCAGGAGGAACGCCGTGCACCTGCGCTTCATCACCCTTGTGAGGAACTCCACGGCCATGCCCACGTCGGTGCGCAGGCTCTCGGGCTTGAAGTTGAGCATCTCGCGGATGATGTAGAGGATATGCTTCCTGCCTTTCTTTGGCGGTATGTACTTCTCGATCTTGTCGGAGAAGAACACCACGCCAATCTTGTCGTTGTTCTGGATGGCGCTGAAAGCCAGAGTGGCGGCAATCTCGGCCACCATGTCGCGCTTGGTTTGCCTGACAGTGCCGAAATCGAGCGAGCCGCTGACGTCGACGAGGAGCATGACGGTGAGCTCGCGCTCCTCCTCGAACACCTTGACATAGGGTCGGTGGAAGCGGGCCGTCACGTTCCAATCGATATCCCTCACGTCGTCGCCATACTGGTATTCCCTCACCTCCGAGAAAGCCATTCCACGGCCCTTGAAAGCCGAGTGGTATTGTCCTGCGAAGATGTTCTGGCTGAGTCCGCGGGTTTTGATTTCGATTTTGCGTACTTTTTTCAGCAGTTCTGAAGTATCCATCAAGGAACCTCCACTTTATTGATGATTTTACTGATGATTTCCTCGCTGTTGACGTTGCTTGCCTCGGCCTCGTAGGAGAGTCCGATGCGGTGGCGGAGCACATCATGGGCCACGGCCCTGACATCCTCGGGCACCACGTATCCGCGGCGCTTGATGAAGGCGTAGGCCCTTGCGGCCTTTGCCAGGCTGATGCTCGCACGTGGTGAGCCACCGAAGGTGATGAAGTCGCGCAGCTCATTGAGCTGGTAGTGGTCGGGGTAGCGGGTGGCGAAGACGATGTCGGCAATATACTGCTCGATCTTCTCGTCGAGGTAGACCTGACGTACCACGGTCCTAGCGTCGATGATCTCCTGTTCGGTAGTCACCGGTTTCACCTCGGGCAGGCTGCCGTGCAGGTTCTCCCTGATGATGAGGCGCTCCTCCTGGATGGTGGGATAGTCGATGACCGCCTTGATCATGAAACGGTCGACCTGTGCCTCGGGCAGTTGGTAGGTACCCTCCTGCTCGATGGGGTTCTGGGTGGCCATGACGAGGAATGGGTCGGGCAGCGCGAAGGTATGGTCGCCGATGGTGACCTGGTGCTCCTGCATGGCCTCGAGCAGTGCGCTCTGCACCTTTGCCGGAGCGCGGTTGATCTCGTCGGCGAGCACGAAGTTGGCGAACACCGGTCCCTTCTTCACATGGAAATTCTCGTCTTTCTGCGAGTAGATCATCGTTCCCACCACATCGGCCGGCAGGAGGTCGGGAGTGAACTGAATGCGGCTGTACTTTGCATCGATGAGCTGGGCGAGCGTCTTGATGGCCAATGTCTTTGCCAGTCCCGGCACGCCCTCAAGGAGTATATGCCCATCACTGAGCAGTCCGATGAGGAGAGCCTCGACGAGGTGTTTCTGACCTACGATCACCCGGTCCATTCCCATGGTGAGATTGGAGATGAATGCGCTTTGCTGTTCGATCCGCAAATTAAGTTCGCGGATGTCAATTGAATCTGCCATAAATTATCTATTTAATTGTTATTTCCAATACGAATTGGCTATCATGCCTAAAAACAGACGCAAAGGTACAACAAATAGAAAGCAAATTCGCAAAAAGCAATCTAAATAATATTAAAAAATCGGCCTTAACAGCCGATTTTAAGAAAGTTTTGAAATTGAAGTGTCAGTGTGAAACAATTATTAAAGATTTTTGGTGCCTCTATCCCTCGTGAAGGGGTAGCGTGACCTTTTCCTTGACGAACTGCAGGAAGGCCTGGAGGGCCTGACAGGTGGCATTGGCAAGGTTTTTGTCGCGGCCGTCGTCTTCGGAAAGCTTGATGGTCCGCACGTCGTCGGCAGAGCCGAAACCGATGTATATGGTTCCGACGGGAATTTCCTTCGAGCCGCCACCGGGTCCGGCGATGCCGGTGGCCGAGATGGCGAAGTCGACGTTGAGGGCCTTGATGGCGCCCCTTACCATTGCCTCGGCCACTTCGGGGCATACTGCAGTTTTCTCCTCGAGGAGCTGGTGGTCGACGTTGAGGAGGCGCTCTTTCACCTCGTTGGTGTACGACACGATGGCGCCTTTGAAATATTCGGATGCGCCGGGCACAGCGATGATGGCCTCGGCTATTTTCCCGCCCGTGCAACTTTCGGCGGTGCCGATGGTCAGGCCCGACTCATAGAGCACGGTTTGTATCTCTCGGCTAAGGACTTTGTTTTCGAGTTCCATTTGATATTGGTTTTGGGTTATTTGGGGGTGACTGCGGAAACCTTCGTTTCCGGGATTATTCGAAAGTGACTTTTGAGAAAGCGGGAGCGTCGATGTCGCAGAACTCGCCATCGAGATACTTGTAGTAGCCCGTGATGGCAATCATTGCGGCATTGTCGGTGGTGTAGCTGAACTTAGGGATGTAGATCTTCCACCCGTACTTCTCGGCGTGTTGCCTGAAGGCATTTCTCAGGCCGTTGTTGGCCGACACGCCGCCAGCCAGCGCCACGTGCTTGATGCGGGTCTCGCGCACGGCGAGCTTCAGTTTCCTCATCAGGATATCGACGATGGTGTATTCGAGACTGGCGGCCAGGTCCTCCTTGTGGTGCTCCACGAAATCGGGGTCTTCCTTCACCCAGTCGCGCAGGTTGTAGAGGAACGATGTCTTCAGTCCGCTGAAACTATAGTCGAGTCCGGGGATGTGCGGTTCGGAGAAGGTATATGCCCGTGGGTTTCCCTGCCGGGCCAGGCGGTCGATGATGGGTCCGCCGGGGTATCCCAGTCCCATCACCTTCGAGCATTTGTCGATGGCCTCGCCGGCGGCATCGTCGATGGTCTGTCCGAGCACCTCCATGTTGTTGTAGGCGTTGACCTTTACTATCTGCGAGTTGCCTCCGCTCACGAGCAGGCAGAGGAACGGCATGGGCGGTGCCGACGTATCGTCGTCGCTCTCCTTGATGAAGTGCGCCATGACATGCCCCTGCAGGTGATTGACGTCGATGAGCGGGATGCCCAGCGACCTGGCGAATCCCTTGGCGAAATTCACTCCCACGAGGAGCGACCCCATGAGTCCTGGTCCCCGCGTGAAGGCCACGCCCGACAGCATCTCCTTGGTGATGCCCGCCCTGCGGATGGCCTGGTCGACCACGGGCACCACATTTTGCTGGTGTACCCTCGATGCCAGTTCGGGCACCACTCCACCATAGTCGCGGTGCACGTCTTGTGAGGCCGTTACGTTGCTCAGCAGCACGCCGTTGCGCAGCACAGCTGCCGAAGTGTCGTCGCAACTGCTCTCGATACCAAGTATATAAATGTCTTGATTTTTCATTGTCAATAAGTCAGGATTTCCACACCATGTTCGGTCATGACGAAGGTATGCTCCCACTGTGCGCTGGGCAGCTCATCCTCGGTGATGACCTCCCATCCATACTCGTCATCGGCATCGATGAACACCTTCCACGAGCCCATGTTGATCATGGGTTCGATGGTGAACACCATACCCGGCACGAGGAGCATGCCCTGCCCTTTGTACCCGTAATGGGCCACGTCGGGTTTTTCGTGGAACTGCAGTCCAACGCCATGTCCGCAGAGGTCTCTCACCACCCCATAGTGGTATTTCTTGGCATACTTCTCGATAGCGTGGCCGATATCACCCACGAAGCCGTAGGGCTTGGCCGCCTCGGCGCCAATCTCCAGGCATTCCTTGGCTACCCTCACGAGTTGCTCTTTCTCAGGTGTTGTCTTCCCGATGATGAACATTCGCGAGGCATCGGCGAAATAGCCGTCGAGGATGGTGGTGAAGTCGACGTTGATGATATCGCCCTCCTCGAGCACATCCTCCTCTTTTGGAATGCCATGACACACCACCTCGTTGATGCTGGTGCACACACTCTTGGGGAAGCCTTCGTAGCCGAGGCATGCCGGTGTGGCACCATGTGCGGTGCAATAGTCATAGCAAATCTTGTCGATTTCGAGGGTGTTCATGCCCGCGTGGATGTGTTTGGCCACCTCGTCGAGCACGCCAGTGTTGACGACACCCGCCTTGCGGATGCCCTCTATTTGCTCGGGTGTCTTGATGAGGTCGCGCGAGGGCACCTCACGGCCTCTGCTTTCCCAGAACATCACCTGCTTGTCCATCTCGGTGATGGGTTGTCCGGGGAGGAGGTGCCATATTCTTTTCTTTTTGAAAGCCATGATAATTTTGTAAAGTTATTTCGTTCGTTTTTGAGAGGTCTTTTTATGGAGGTTGAGAGATATTGGGGATTCCTCGGGGGCAATCCGCGGGCAGCACTCCTTCAGGGGCATTCCGCGGGCGGACGCAGCATGCTGCGTCCCTACAGCGCAGGCAGCCTTTTGGCGTTGGTTCAGTCTGGACGACTGAATCAAAAGGCAAAAGTAGCAATAATATTTGAGATTGCCACTCATTAGGGTGGAAAAATTCTATTTTACGGGTATAAGGCCATCAATCCTCCGGGCATAAGGAGATCAATCCTTATTGATATAGTTGTAGATTTCCTTGGTCCAGTCTTCCCCGTTTTCGGGACAGAACGTACGGATGCCAAGTTGGCTGGCTGCCGCCACGTTGCGCGGTCCGTCGTCGACGAAGAGCGTATCGGAGGGCAGCATCCGCTCCATCATGAGCATGGTGCGGAAGAATGTCTCATTGGGCTTCATCACCCCTATCCTGTAACTCAGGTAGAGGGCATCGAAATAATGCTCTACGGAATGTCCCTTCCCGTCGAATTCGTTGCTCAACGCCCACTTCATCATGAAGGGATTGGTGTTGGAGAGCAGTATGACGCGATGTCCCTCCTCGCGCAGCCGGACGATGGCATCGAGGTTGCGCTGCGGCAGTTCCTTCCGGTAGCCCAGCCATGCATGCAGGCACTCGTCGTAAGAGAGCTGCCGGCCGCACAGTTGGCTCAGTTTCTCAATAAAGACCTCATCCGAGATATTGCCCAGTTCCAGTTCTCCAAATATACCCCCCTGGGTGTAGGGATTGAGCTGCTCGGCAGCATTTTCAAGTCCGAGGGCAGCAAACCGTCTTACCGCCTCGTCGTGGTCGAGGGTGACAACCACTCCTCCAAAATCGAAAACAATGTTTTTTACCTTATTATTCATCTGTCATTTGTGCTATGCCCATTGGGCCTTACTCGAAGAAATTCTTCTTCTTTTTCCTTGCCTCCTCAATGGGCAGGATGTTCTGCTGTTTGTCGTTATACTCGTTGCGGAGTTGCTCGTACTGCTTCTCCAACCGCTGTCCGAACTCGTCTTTCTGCTGCTGGTCGAGCAATTTGGCGGCGGCGATGGCGTTCTGCGCCGCGTCTTTCATCCACACCACCGGACCGCCGTAGACCGGTGCGATCTTGAGAGCCACATGGAGCACGCTGGTGGTAGCCCCACCAATCATGATGGGGATTTCGAGGCCTGCCTTGCGCAGTTCCTCCGCCACGTTGACCATCTCCTCGAGGCTCGGCGTGATGAGTCCGCTGAGCCCGATGAGGTCGACCTTCTCCTCCACTGCCTTTCTCACGATTTGCGCTGCCGGCACCATCACTCCCATGTCGATGACCTCGTAGTTGTTGCAAGCCATGACCACCGCCACGATGTTTTTCCCGATGTCGTGCACATCGCCCTTCACGGTGGCGAGCAAAATTTTCCCCGCCTTGGTGTCCTGGCCCTGGCGCTCGGCCTCGATATGCGGCTGGAGGATGGCCACGGCCTGCTTCATGGTGCGCGCCGTCTTCACCACCTGTGGCAAGAACATCTTGCCCGAGCCGAAGAGCTCGCCCACCAGGTTCATGCCTTTCATGAGCGCTTGCTCGATGATGTCGACCGCGCGGGGATAGACCTGCAGGGCCTCGTTGATGTCGGTCTCGAGGAAGTCGCCGATACCCTTGCGGAGCGCGTATACCAGTCGTTGTTCCACATCCAGGCTGCGCCATTCCTCGGCCGGTGCGGAGGCACCGCCAAGCGGTTTGCCCTCCGCCTTCCTTGCCTCCTCCTGCTCTTTGAGTTCGGCAGCCAGGGCGATGAGTCGCGCCGACGGGTCGTCGGAGGTGCACAGCACCGCCTCCTCGATGATTTCGAGTTGCTGGGCAGGAATATCATTGTAGGTGACTTTGGATGCTGGATTGACGATGCCGAAGTCCATGCCCTGGCCGATGGCATGATAGAGGAACACGGCATGGATGGCCTCGCGGATATAGTTGTTACCACGGAAGGCAAACGAGAGGTTGCTCACGCCGCCACTCACATGAGCTCCCGGCAGGTTGGCCTTGATCCATCCACAGGCGCAGATGAAGTCGGCGGCATAGGCATTGTGTTCCTCCATGCCGGTGGCGATGGCCAGCACATTGGGGTCGAAGATGATGTCGCAGGGCGGGAATCCCACCTGCTGGGTGAGGATGCGGTATGCCCTGTCAGCAATCTCGATGCGCCGCTCGAGCGTGGTGGCCTGTCCCTGCTCATCGAAGCACATCACCACCACTGCCGCGCCATAGCGCAATATCTCACGGGCATGGCTGACAAATGTCTGCTCGCCCTCCTTGAGCGATATGGAGTTGACGATTGCCTTGCCCTGCACGCACTTGAGTGCGGCTACGATGACCTGCCAGTCGGACGAGTCGATCATCACCGGCACCTTGGCAATATCGGGTTCAGCGGCGATGACATTGAGGAAGTGTGTCATCTCGTGGCGTGCGTCGAGCAACGCGTCGTCCATGTTGATGTCGATGACGAGGGCGCCATCGGCCACCTGCTTGCGGGCGATGGCCACCGCCTCGTCGTATTTCTTCTCATTGATGAGCCTAAGGAACTTCCTCGAGCCTGCCACGTTGCACCGCTCTCCCACGTTGACGAATCCCACCTCGGGAGTGACGACGAGAGGTTCGAGTCCGCTGAGCTGCATGTATGGCGATGGCTTTGCCGGAGTGCGCGGCGTCTTGCCTTTGGCAGCCTCGGCAAAGAGGTGGATGAAATGCTCGTCGGTGCCACAGCATCCACCGATGATGTTGACCAGCTGCTCGTCGACAAGATTCTCCATAAGCGGCGCCATGGTCTCGGCCGTCTCGTCGTAGAGACCCATCGAGTTGGGCAGTCCGGCATTGGGGTAAGCCGAGACAAGATAAGGAGCCTTCGCCGCCAGTTCCTGGAGGAAAGGCTTCATCTGCCGTGCCCCGAACGAGCAGTTGAGGCCCACGGAGAGGATGTCGAAGCTGCTGATGCTTGCCAGGAAAGCGTCGAGGGTCTGTCCGCTGAGCGTGCGGCCGGCAAGGTCGCTGATGGTGACCGAGAGCATGATGGGCAGCGGCCGTTGCCGTTGCTCGCTCACCTGCCTCGCCGCGTCGATGGCCGCCTTGGCGTTGAGTGTGTCGAAGATGGTCTCGATAAGGAGCAAGTCGACGCCTCCCTCTGCGAGCGCGTCGATCTGCTCGAGATAAGCCTCATAGAGTTGGTCGTAGGTGATGGCCCTGCCCCCCGGGTCGGCCACATCCGGACTCATGGAGCACGCCTTGTTGGTGGGCCCCACCGACCCTGCCACCCATCTGGGGTGCTCGTCGGTGCTGAACTCATCGGCCACCTTGCGTGCCAGCCGTGCCCCCTCGAGGGCGATGGCGCGGCAATAGTTCTCGAGCTGGTAGTCGGCCTGCGATATGCGCTGCGCGCTGAAGGTGTTGGTGGTGATGATATCGGCCCCCGCCTGGAGATAGAGGCGGTGGATCTCCTCGATGACGTCGGGCCGTGTGAGGTTGAGCACATCGTTGTTGCCCAACATCATCACCGGCAGCGACCGGAACATATAACCATGAAAATCGTTCTCCGTGAGTTGGAAACGCTGGATGCGTGTTCCCA
The DNA here is from genome assembly GCA_900320585.1 of uncultured Prevotellaceae bacterium. Classification (GTDB taxonomy): domain Bacteria; phylum Bacteroidota; class Bacteroidia; order Bacteroidales; family Bacteroidaceae; genus Prevotella. Next base: position 12,769 of record ONSV01000037.1, read on the forward strand.
TGGCTCCATCGAGCACCAATACCCGCTCTCTTGCGATATCGTCAAGTCTTTTTCCCATGTCGGTGTCAGAAATTTTTTCTCACTCTGTCCATCTCCCTCCGGTCTTCCTTCTCCTTGAGGCTCTGGCGCTTGTCGAAGAGTTTCTTTCCCTTGGCCAGGGCGATGTCCATCTTTGCCCTTCCGTTCTTGTCGATGAAGACCAGTATGGGGATGATGGTGAAGCCAACCTGCTTCACCGCCTCTGCCAGCCGGTGAATCTCGCGCCGGTTGAGCAGCAGCTTGCGGTCGCGCCGCGCCTCATGGTTACTATACGACCCATAGAAATAGGGCGACACATTCATTCCCTTGACCCACATCTCGCCATTGATGATGGTGCAGTAGGCATCGACGAGCGATGCCTTTCCGAGCCTTATCGACTTGATCTCGGTGCCGGTGAGCACGATGCCCGCCGTATAGGTCTCCACGAAGAAATACTCGAATGAGGCCTTCTTGTTTTTTATCTGTACAGGACTTTTCTTCCTGATTTCCAATTCTTCCTTGTTCATATCTCTTTATCCCTGAATGGTGGCGAAGTCGCCGATATGGTCGTCGATATAGGCCGCCACCTTGGCGGTCCACTCCTCCTCGTGCTCAACGAAAATGTCGTCGCACTCGTCGAAGTCGGCAAACTGCTCGAAGAGCGCCATGAACTCCTCGTCGCCACACTCTTTCTCTATCTCCACGTGATATTTCTTGTAAAGCCTGTGGGCTTTGTTGAGAAGTGTCGCCAGCTCGTCGAGGCCCCAGTTCCTCATCGCCTTTCCGAAGGGGTTGTGGAAGAAGAAAGGTCCGTAGCCATTATGTATGAGCTGCACGAAGCCGCCATCCATCACCTCGTCGCGCAAGATGCGGTAAGCGAGGAGAGTCACCTGCTGTGGGTTGAGCATCGCCATGGTCTGCGCGTTGAGTTCGCCTCCGATGGCCTTGTAGGTGGCATTGACGAAGACATCGACGAACTCGTCGAGTCCCTGCTCGGCAGCCTTGATGAGTTCGGGTTCCTGGATGGTAATCATATTGTTCATCGCGTGGTACTATTTCAAGTTTCGCATTCGCTCAACTTCAAGGAGTTCAGGGGTTCAGGAGTTGCCGGTGTGCAGACAATAGTCCAAAATTCGCCTCTTTAGGCTAAATGCATATAGGCTATGGTAATGTCTGAACTCCTGAACTTCTGCAACTTCTGCACTCCTTTCTACTATAAAGTTGATTTTCTATGCTACGATTTGCTATTTTTGGTTTGCAAAGTTACAACAAAAAATAGAATCTCTGCCAAAAGGGTTTGAAAAACATATTTTATGGGTGAAAAAAACGAGTCCATATCTTCTTTTTTCGGTCATTTTTATTATTTTTGCATCGTGAAAACCATATTAGGGAAATTTTCTACACAAACATTTAATATTAACTATTAGATTATGACTTATTCGAATGAAGTCAACAACATGTGTGTTGTTGCTAAGGGTCCTCATCACGGACCAGCACCCATCCCCGAGGAAGGGAAATGGATTCAGGCGAAGGAGATCAAAGACATTTCGGGCTATACCCATGGTATAGGCTGGTGTGCTCCCCAGCAAGGCGCCTGCAAACTCTCACTCAACATCAAGGACGGTATCATCGAGGAGTGTCTGGTGGAGACCATCGGCTGCACCGGTATGACCCACTCTGCCGCCATGGCTTCCGAGATTCTTCCCGGCAAGACCATTCTTGAGGCGCTGAACACCGACTTGGTTTGCGACGCTATCAACACCGCCATGCGCGAGCTGTTCCTGCAGGTGGTCTACGGCCGCACACAGAGTGCCTTCTCAGAGGGTGGTCTGGTTATCGGTGCCGGTCTGGAAGACCTTGGCAAGGGCCTGCGCAGCCAGACGGGTACGCTCTATGGCACCGCTGCCAAAGGCACCCGCTATTTGGAACTCACCGAGGGCTACATCACCAAGCAGTTCCTCGATGCCGACTCTCAGGTTTGCGGTTACGAGTACGTACACCTTGGCAAGATGATGGAAGCCATCAAGGCCGGTATGGACGCCAACGAGGCAGTGAAGAAGTTCACTGGCCGCTATGGCCGCACCACCGCCGAGCAGGGTGTTGTGAAGACTATTGACCCACGTAAAGAATAAGGAGGACGCATATTATGATAAGAGAAGTGAAATTCGAGAGTCAGGAGCGCCGCATCAACCAAGTGATTGCCGCTCTGAACGCCAACGGTATCAAGGATATCGCTGAGGCCAACGAGATATGCGAAGCCGCCGGTGTGGATCCATATCAGATTTGCGAGGACACCCAGGGCATCTGCTTTGAGAATGCAAAGTGGGCTTATGTTTGTGGTGCCGCCATCGCCATCAAGAAGGGTGTGAAGAACGCTGCCGACGCTGCCGAGGCCATCGGTATCGGTCTGCAGAGCTTCTGCATTCCCGGCAGTGTGGCCGACGACCGCAAGGTGGGTATTGGCCATGGCAACCTGGCTGCCCGTCTGCTCCGCGAGGAGACCGAGTGCTTCGCCTTCCTGGCTGGCCACGAGTCGTTTGCAGCCGCCGAGGGTGCCATCAAGATTGCCGAGATGGCCAACAAGGTGCGCAAAAAGCCACTCCGCACCATTCTGAACGGTCTGGGCAAGGACGCCGCCATGATCATCAGCCGCATCAACGGCTTCACCTATGTGCAGACGAAGTTCGACTACTACACTGGCGAGCTGAACATTGTACAGGAGAAGGCCTACAGCGACGGTCCGCGTGCCAAAGTGAAGTGCTACGGCGCCGACGACGTGCGCGAGGGCGTAGCCATTCTGTGGCATGAGAACGTGGACGTGTCGATCACCGGCAACTCCACCAACCCCACCCGCTTCCAGCACCCCGTGGCCGGAACCTACAAGAAGGAGCGCGTGCTTGCCGGCAAGCCCTACTTCTCAGTAGCCTCGGGTGGTGGCACAGGCCGCACCCTGCATCCCGACAACATGGCCGCAGGTCCTGCCTCCTATGGTATGACCGACACCCTGGGCCGCATGCACAGCGACGCCCAGTTTGCTGGCTCATCGTCGGTTCCCGCCCACGTAGAGATGATGGGCTTCCTCGGCATGGGTAACAACCCGATGGTGGGTGCTACCGTAGCCGTGGCCGTGACCGTAGACATGGCACTGAACAAGAAGTAATTCTCCTCAGAGAACACAAGCTATCAGCCCAGGGGGTGTGCGAAAGGATGCGCGCTCCCTGGGCTTTTTTGGGGCGCGGCACAACCGCGGCGTACGGAGAAGGAGGAAGGAGAAGAAAAGGGAAGGAGGAAGGAAATGGAAAGAAATGGAAGGAAGGAGATGAAAGGAATGAAAAAAGGACCGCGCGCTTTGCCAGGCTCCTTTTTTTCATTATCTTTGTGGCGAGAAACGACGCCATTGGTGGCAAAACTAACTTAAAAACTACAGGATGAGACTCTTTTACGCATTTTTGTTGACCTCTGCATTGTGCTGCCTGTGCGGCACCATGACCGCACAAGACAAATGGGAGGCCGAGAACGCACAACGCAACCACTGCAACGTAGTGAACGACGGGATGTACTCCGGAGGAAAGGCCGTGCGCATGACCGAGGAAAATGCCAGCCTGACATTCGCCATCAATCTGGATGAAGGTGGGAAATACACCGTCTTTGTAGCTGGCGACGGCATAGGAGGCGAAAAAGTGGTGAACTGCAAAGTGAACGAAACCAGCACCTCTTTCCGGCTCAACCAATACAACGAGGTGGAGGTAGGCCTCTTCTTCATGCAGAAAGGCGCCAACGCCCTCACCATCACCCCCAGCTGGACCTGGTACGACATCGACTACGTGCGCATACAGGCCGATGACGGGTCGATGGCCTTCGACCTCTCTCCCACTCCGGTGGATGCCGAGTCTACCGATGCCGCACGGCTGATGTACCACTTCCTACTGCAGAATTTCGGCACGAAGACGGTCTCGGGCATCATGACAGGCGACATGACCACGGCCAACGGCAACGTCACCCAGCATGCCGATGTGAGAGCCGTCTACCAAGCCTCGGGCAAGTATCCCGCCCTTGTGGGCTTCGACTTCATGAACGCCACGGGCAAGAGCGCCTCGAGCACCTGGATGCGCGACTACACCATCAGCAGCGTGGCCCTGGCCAAGGACACCTACCGCCGGGGCGGGTTCCCCGCCTTTACCTGGCACTGGCGCGACCCGTCGAGATCGACCGATGAGTTCTATACCGACCAGACCAGCATGCGCATCACCAATGCCATGAACAGCGACGGCACGTGGAACACCTCGTCGACACTCTATAAAAACATCATTGCCGACATCGATGTGGTGGCCGACTACTTCCTCGAGTTGCAGGCCGAGGGCATGGCCTGCATCTTCCGTCCGCTGCACGAGGCGAGCGGAGGGTGGTTCTGGTGGGGACGAGAAGGCGCCCCCCCCTTCCGACAGCTCTACAAACTGGTCTACGACGAGATGGTAAAGGTAAAAGGAGTGCACAATGTGATCTGGGTGTGGAATGCCGACCCCAGCGACAGCGAATGGAATCCCGGCGACGAGCTCTTCGACGTGGTGTCGGCCGACATCTACAACCCCGACTTCGACTACTCGAGCAATGCCCCCACGTTCTACAACCTACAGAAACTGACGAAGGGAAAGAAAATCATCGCCTTGTCGGAAAACGGTCCCATCCCCGACATCCAGAAGGAGGTGGACGAGGAGGCCGTCTGGTCGTGGTGGATGCCCTGGTACCAGACCTGGAACGGCGGGTTCGTGAGCAAGACCAGCAACGAGGAGTGGCACAAGTGCATGAACGACCCACGCGTGGTGACGCTCGACGACCTGGAGGGTGGATGGGAGGCCTACGCCGCCCGCATCCCGGCCATCACCAGCTCAAAGGCAGCCGACCACCGCGTCTTCGACCTGCAGGGCCGTATCCTCACCCGAAAGCCCACCAAAGGACTCTATATTCAAAACGGGAAGAAGATGATGGTGAAGTAACAGGGAAAGAAACAGAACAAAAATGGCGGAATACGGAAAACAAGCAGTGCGATAACATTTTTTTCCTGATATCATTGCGAGTGTGGCATATTTTTCATAATTTTGCGTCGCGAACAGGATATGGAATGCCTTTCTTTGGACAAATACACTTCAGGAACCCATGAAGCTTGCAATAATGACAAGGCCCACATTTTTTGTGGAAGAAGACAAAATACTGGAAGCGCTTTTTGATGAGGGACTCGACGACCTGCACATATTCAAGCCCAACTCGTCGCCTCTCTATGTGGAGCGTCTGCTGTCATTATTGCCCGAAAGCACCCATCGCCGTATCACCGTACACCACCATTTTTACCTGAAAGAAGAGTTTGGGCTGGCCGGAATCCACCTCGACGACGCCACCATGGAGAAGCCCGACGGCTACCGTGGCAACCTGAGCCGCTCGTGCGATGACCTGTCGCAGCTGAAGGCCGCGAAGAAGAAGTCGCGCTACGTGTTCCTGCACAACATCTTCGACAGCCTCTCCGACACCACGCTGAAGAGCACCTTCACCATGAGCGACCTGCAGGCCGCCTCGCGCCAGGGCCTCATCGACAAGCATGTGTATGCCTTGGGCGGCATATCGATAGACCGCGTGCGGATGATGCGCGACCTGGGATTTGGGGGCGTGGTGATTTGCGGCGACCTATGGAACCTGTTCGACATCCACAACCAGACCGACTACAAGAGCGTGCTGACCCATTTCGAGCGGCTGCGGTCGGCCATCAGTTAACCCAGTCAATACATATCTTATTCAACAATAAAGATCAACAAACAATGACAGAAGAAAATTCCTTCTTGGTTTTCTCAGGCACCAATACCCGTTACCTGGCAGAGAAAATCTGCAAGAGTCTGGGTTGCCCGTTAGGCAACCTGCAAATCACGAGGTTCTCCGACGGAGAGTTCTCGGTATCGTATGAAGAGTCGATCCGCGGACGCGACCTGTTCCTGGTGCAGAGTACCTTCCCCAATGCCGACAACTTCATGGAACTGCTATTGATGATCGATGCGGCCAAGCGCGCCTCGGCCCGCACCATCAACGCTGTGATGCCGTATTTCGGTTGGGCCCGCCAGGACCGCAAGGACAAGCCAAGAGTGAGCATCGGCGCCAAGTTGGTGGCCGACATGCTCAGCGTGGCCGGTGTGGACCGCGTGATTACGATGGACCTGCACGCCGACCAGATTCAGGGATTCTTCGACGTGCCCGTAGACCACCTCTACGCCTCTGGCGTGCTGCTCCCCTACCTGCAGTCGCTCAGGCTCGACAACATGGTGATTGCCTCGCCCGACGTTGGCGGTTCGAAGCGCGCCAACACCTATGCCAAGTACCTGGGCGTGCCCCTGGTGCTCTGCAACAAGACCCGCGCCCGTGCCAACGTGGTGGAGAGCATGCAGATTATCGGCGAAGTAGAGGGCAAGAACGTGGTGATTGTTGACGATATCGTCGATACCGCCGGCACCATCACCAAGGCAGCCGACCTCATGAAGAATGCCGGTGCCACCAGCGTGCGTGCCTGTGCCTCGCACTGCGTGATGAGCGGCAAAGCCAATGAGAACGTGCAGGACTCCGCCCTTGAGGAGATCGTGTTCACCGATTCCATCCCCTACACCGCCCGCTGCACAAAGGTGAAGCAGATCTCAGTGGCCGACATGTTCGCCGAGACCATCCGCCGCGTGGTATCCAACCAGAGCATCAGTTCGCAGTATCTGGTGTAAACAGAGACAACCTCTCCCAAAATGGGAAGAGATGCTTCATTCTGATTTATGAGACTACGACCCATCCTCCGACTGGCAGCCGCAATACTCCTGTTTGCGGCCTGCCAGTCGGATTCTTTTAAAATAGAGGGAACGGCGGAAGGTTTTGCCGACGGCGATACCATCCACCTGACCACCGACCCGCAAGAGGGCAAGCCCCTGATGAGCACCGTGGTGAAGGGCAGCCGCTTTGAGTTCACCGGCCAGGCCGACAGCATGATGATGTGCTTCATCTACAGCGCGAAGGACATGTCGGTGGCGCAGGCCTTCTTTCTGGAGCCCGCCACCATCAAGGTGAAGCTCTCGCCCGTGGCCGGTGCCTCACGCGTCTCGGGCACCAGAGTGAACGATGCCCTCCAGACGCTCAACGACTCCGCCTTCGTCTTCCAGAAAGAGATAGAGCAACTCTATGCGCTCATGGGCCTGGAGCCAGGCGTCACGCCCACAGAGGAGCAGGACAAGCAATTGGAGTCTGCCATACAGGAGAGCTACGCCAAACTGACACGGCACATCTACGAGACAGCCCGCAAGAACATCGACAACGAACTGGGTTACCTGCTCGCCACCGACCTCAATGGCATCACCGACGAGCAGCGCCTCACGCTCATCAACAACATGCCCGTGCGCCTGCGTCAACGGCCCGACGTTAAGGAGTTGGAAGAAGCGCTGAAGCATGGCCGCGCCCCCATTCCGCAAAACCATTAAAAAAATATACATCATGAAAAAGTACTTGCTGATACTCATCGCATTTTTGGGCGTTCTCCATGTCAATGCCCAACTGAACAACAGTATGAAAGTAGTGGTTTCCGACAAAGGTGACCTTGTGGGCCGGTATGTCCGCCAGACCGCCACAACCTATATTGCCAACCCTTTGGACTGGGAAGAGGAGGTGCCGAAGAAAGGATACCGAGTGGAGGTGTGGACTCCTGAGAAAGGCAAGGGATTCGTCTACCGCAAAGACGGCGTGAAGGGCAACATCAACGTGCGCAAAGGCCCTGGCACCAAATATCCCGTAGTGGCCCAGATGACCGAGGAGGATGACCTCAAGGACTATCCCGACAACGTGTGCGACTGCCTTGGAAAGAAGAATGGCTGGTATAAAATCAGCATCAAGGGCAAGGTGGGCTACGTGCGCCAAGACCTCGTGTTGTGGGCTGCATACT
>ONSV01000147.1 GCA_900320585.1 uncultured Prevotellaceae bacterium
GCCTGGTTTCACTCCACCGACAGAAGTGAGGTGTTTGGGAATTTCCAACACGTTGGCGACAGCCTCTTCATCCAATGCACTTCCATCTATGGCTCTCCCTCCGACACTATCTTCATCGAGAAAGCCTTTGGCCTCAAGCCATTCAAGAACATCCGTGTAAGAATCGACGCCCTCGACTCCGACCGCCTCATCCTCAGCAAAGAAAGCCAAACATGGAATTTCTATAAGTATTGATGCCATCCTCTTGGAGGGGGGGCGCAGCATGCCTTGACCCCTTCCCAGCTACAGTACGCACATACATTTCTTCATCAGACATTTCTATTTTGACTCACCCTCATTCCACTCACCTTGCACTACTCTGCCGCTGCGCGGCGAAGTTAGGCTGCGCTTCGGGAAAAAAACAAAAAAAGTGTTTTTTGTTTGGTTTTCCACTCACCTTGCACTACTCTGCCGCTGCGCGGCGAAGTTAGGCTGCGGTTCGGGAATACAAACAAAAACTTCGTATTTTGTTTGGTATTCCGCTCACCTTGCACTAACTTTGCAAGCGAAAGCGTAATTGGGCGTTTTCATTATTTATTGAACACAACGAGAAAAATGGAATTCGAACTGATTGCCAAGACATTCATGGGCCTGGAGCCCATCCTGGCACAAGAACTGACCGAACTGGGAGCCAAAGACGTGCAAATTGGCCGTAGAATGGTGTCGTTTACAGGCGACAAAGAATTGATGTACCGTGCCAATTTCCAGCTCCACACTGCTATCCGCATCCTGAAACCCATCATCCACTTCAAAGCCCGTAGTGCCGACGACGTGTACAACGAGGTGATGAAGGTGGAATGGTCGGAATACCTCGACAACAGCAAGACCTTCGCCGTAGACTCCGTGGTATTCTCCGAGGAGTTCCGCCACTCCAAGTTCGTGGCCTACAAGGTGAAGGATGCCATCGTCGACCAGTTCCGCGAGCATACGGGCAACCGTCCGAACATCTCGGTGACCAACCCCGACATCCGACTTCATATCCACATTGCCGACGAAGACGCCACCCTCTGCCTCGACTCCAGTGGCGAGTCGCTGCACCGCCGAGGATACCGGCAGGAGTCGGTGGAGGCACCTCTCAACGAGGTGCTGGCCGCAGGCATGATACTCATGACAGGATGGCGTGGCGAATGCGACTTCATCGACCCGATGTGCGGCTCGGGCACGCTCCTCATCGAGGCCGCCCTCATCGCCAAGAACATCTCGCCGGGTGTGTTCAGGAAGAACTTCGCCTTCGAGAAATGGCCCGACTTCGATGCCGACCTCTTCGAGGAAATCTATAACGACGACTCGAAAGAGCGTGATTTCGAGCATCATATCTATGGCTACGACATCGACATGAAATGCGTGAACACCGCACGCCTCAATGCCCGTGCGGCAGGATTCACCGCCGACATCACCATCGAGCAGGCCGACATCAAGGACTTCACCCAGCCGGCCGAGAAGAGCATCATGGTGACCAACCCACCCTATGGCGAGCGCATCTCCACCCCCAACCTGCTCGAGACCTACAGCACCATCGGAGAGCGCCTGAAGCGCGCCTTCGTGGGCAACGAGGCCTGGATTCTCAGTTACCGCGAGGAATGCTTCGAGCAAATCGGACTGCGCCCATCCATCAAGATTCCCGTCTTTAACGGGTCGTTGGAGTGCGAGTTCCGCAAATACACCATCTTTGAGGGCAAGCTCAAGGAGTTCAGGAGCGAGGGCGGCGTGGTAAAGACCGAGGAGGAGAAAGCCGCCATGGCCGAGAAGCACCGCTTCAAGAAAAACCGCGAATTCAAGCAGCGCCTTGAGGAGGAGGCCAGCAACGAGGAGGGCGACATCCGCACCTTCACCTTCCACCACCACCGCATCGAGTCGTTCCAACGCGAGGACGAGAAGCCCCGCAGGCGCACCGACAACGACCGCCGGTTCCGCGACAGCGACCGCCAGTTCCGCGACAGCGACCGCCGTGATGGTGGCGACAGGAGACAGAAAGGTGGCAACCGCCGCGAGGGCGACTTCAGGAAGTTCAAGGACGGTGGGCGCCGGTTCGGCGACAAAGACAGGCCAAAGCGCGACTTCAACAAGCGCGACTTCCGTAGGAACCGCGACAACGACCGTCGCCAAAACAACAGGAGGGACGACAATGAAGACTAATCACCTCGGACGGTGCGCCATGCTTGTCGTGGCCACCATCCTCAGCACCACGCTAATGGCTCAAGACAAACTCTTCACGCTGGAAGACCTGAACTTCGGTGGCTCCAACTACCGCAACATGACCCCACAGGCCAAATACTACACCTGGTGGGGCGACATGCTTGTGGAGACGGGGCGGGAAGCCTGCACCGGCATCAATCCCAAGACCCAAAAGCAACAGGCCCTGCTCGCCATCGGCGACATCAACGCCAACCTCGACGAGAGCGAGAAAATCCTGAGGCTCGACTACGCCTCCTTCCCCTACCCCGACTCCACCATCGTGATGGTGCAGAATGCGGGGTGGAGGATGCTCTACGACTGGACCCGGAAAAAGGTGACGTGGAAGCAGAAAGGCGGGTTCGATGCCGGCGACTGGAGCCCTGCCTCAAGGGCCACCGCCTATGTGGACGGCCATCAGCTCTTCGTGCGCGACGCCAAGGGCAACGAGCGCCAGCTCACCACCGACGGCAGCCGTGAGATTGTATACGGACAGAGCGTGCACCGCGACGAGTTCGGCATCTACAAGGGCACCTTCTGGAGTCCCGACGGACAGCGCCTGGCCTTCTACCGCATGGACCAGAGCATGGTGACCGACTACCCACAGGTGAACATCTCTACCCGCATCGCCACCGAGGAGCCCGACAAATACCCCATGGCGGGCGAGACGAGCCACCTCGTGACCGTGGGCGTCTACGACCTCAGCAGCCAGACCACCATCTACCTGAAAGCCGGCGACCCCACCGACCGCTATTTCACCAACATACAATGGAGTCCCGACGGACAGCGCATCTATATCTTCGAGCTCAACCGCGACCAGACCGACATCGAGCTGGTGGTCTACAACGCCATCACCGGCGACCGCGAGGGGGTGATCTACAGCGAGCACAACGACCGCTATGCCGAGCCGCTCTTCCCCATCACCTTCGTGCCCTGGGACAAGGAGAAGTTCATCCTCATGAGCCAGAAAGACGGCTACAACCACCTCTATCTGCTCGACACCAAGGGCAAGCAGCTGAAGCAGCTGACAAAGGGCCCATGGGTGGTGGTCGACCTCGTGGGATTCTGCCCCAGCCGCAAGAGCGTAGTGGTGCTTTCCACCGAGGCCAGTCCGATACAGAACAACCTCTATGAGGTGAGCCTCGCCAATGGCAAGCGCACGCTCATCGACAACGGGAAAGGATGCCACGCCAACGTATACCAGGACGACGGGCGCCACACCTCCATCCTCTCGGCATCGGGGAAATATCTCTACGACAACTACTCAGAGCCCGACGTGCCACGGCGCGTAGAACTCGCCACGTTAGGCGGCAAGAAGCGCCAGTTGCTCTTCGAGGCCCCCAACCCATGGCAAGGCTACCAGGTGCCCGAGTTCTCGTGCGGCACCATCAAGGCTGCCGACGGCACCACCGACCTCTACTACCGCATGGTGAAACCTCCCCATTTCGACCCCACCAAGAAATACCCCACCGTGATCTACGTCTATGGCGGACCGCACTCGCGCAACGTGGAGGCACGATGGAACTACATGTCGAGGGGTTGGGAGACCTACATGGCACAGAAAGGCTATGTGCTCTTCATCCTCGACAACCGTGGCAGCAAGGACCGCGGACTGGCCTTCGAGCAGGCCACCTTCCGCCAGCTGGGCGTGGTGGAGACTGCTGACCAGATGTGTGGTGTGAAGTTCCTGAAGTCGCTGCCCTACGTCGACGCCGACCGCATCGGCGTGCACGGATGGAGCTTCGGCGGCTACATGACCATCACGATGATGACCACCCATCCCGAGGTGTTCAAGGTGGGCGTGGCCGGCGGACCGGTCATCGACTGGAAATGGTACGAGGTGATGTATGGCGAGCGCTATATGGACACCCCGCAGACCAACCCCGACGGCTATGCCAAGACCTCGCTGCTGGCGAAGGCCAAGGACCTGAAGGGCAGGTTGCAGATCATCCAGGGACTGAACGACCTCACCGTGGTGCCACAGCACTGCCTGTCGTTCATCGATGCCTGCATCAAGGCCGGCACCCATCCCGACTTCTTCGTCTATCCCGGCGAGCCCCACAACATGCGCGGACACAAGAGCGTGCACCTGCACGAGCGCATCACCCAATATTTCGAAGAACATCTTAAATAGCACCCATAAAGCAACAACACCAATGAGAATACTACTGTTAGGCAGTGGCGGGCGTGAGCACGCCTTAGCATGGAAAATCGCACAGAGCGAGAAAGTAGACCAACTCTTCATCGCCCCCGGAAACGCCGGCACCAGCGGCGTGGGCCAGAACGTGGCCATCAAGGCCGACGACTTCGAGGCACTGAAAGACTTTGCCGTGGAGCACGCCATCGACATGGTGGTGGTGGGACCTGAAGACCCGCTTGTGAAAGGCATCTACGACGAGTTCGCCCGCGACCCCCGCACCGCCGCCATCCCCGTGATAGGCCCGTCGGCCAGCGGCGCCCGCCTCGAGGGCAGCAAAGACTTTGCCAAGGCTTTCATGCAGCGCCATGACATACCCACCGCCCGCTACCAGACCTTCGACGGCACTACCCTCGACGAGGGCCTGGCATTCCTCGAGACCCTCCAGCCGCCCTATGTGCTCAAGGCCGATGGCCTGTGTGCCGGCAAGGGCGTGCTCATCCTGCCCACTCTCGACGAGGCCAAGACACAGTTGCGCGAGATGCTCGGCGGCATGTTCGGCAATGCCTCTGCCCGCGTGGTGATCGAGGAGTTCCTCTCGGGCATCGAGTGCTCGGTGTTCGTTCTCACCGACGGCCGCCACTACCAGTTGCTGCCCGAGGCCAAGGACTACAAGCGCATCGGCGAGCACGACACGGGGCTCAACACCGGCGGCATGGGCAGCGTCACGCCCGTTCCCTTCGCCACCCCGGAGTGGATGAAGAAGGTGGAAGACCGCATCGTGCGGCCCACCGTCGAGGGACTGGCTGCCGAGGGCATCGACTACAAGGGATTCATCTTCTTCGGACTCATCAACGTGGGCGGCAACCCGATGGTGATAGAGTATAATTGCCGCATGGGCGACCCCGAGACCGAGAGCGTGATGCTGCGCCTGAAGAGCGACATCGTCGACCTCTTCGAAGGTGTGGCCGCCGGCGACCTCGACCAGCGCGAGGTGGTGTTCGACGAGCGTGCCGCCGTGTGCGTGATGCTCGTGAGCGGTGGCTATCCACAGGCCTACAAGAAAGGCTATCCTATCAGCGGCATCGACCAGGTGGAAGGCTCCATCGTGTTCCACAGCGGCACGGCCATGAAAGACGGCCAGGTGGTGACCGCCGGCGGACGCGTGATAGCCGTGAGCAGCTACGGACGCGACAAGGAGGAGGCCCTCAGCAAGAGCTTCGAGGAAGCCCAGAAGATACAGTTCACCGACAAATACTTCCGCAGCGACATCGGAAGCGACCTGTAAACCCTCAGGGATGGCATTCAAGAGATTTCAGAACATCGTGGCCGAGAGCAGGTTCCTACTACCACTCTCGGCCATCATCACCGCTGGCGCCTGCTATATGGTGGGACTTGTGGACGACGCGCTGTGGATGCAACTGGTGTGCCTCGTGCTCTCCACGGCCCTGATGGTGGAACTCAACAATGCCAACCAACTGCTGCGGGTAGTGAGCCAGGCCACGCCGGCCTTCCTGCTGCTGCTCACCGGGGTGAGCATCTTCATCTTCCCCGACCTGCGCACAGGCATCGTGCAACTGTGCGGCATCGCCGTCTACTTCATGATTTTCCACTGCGACCAGCGCAAGGCATCACCGGGATGGGTGTTCTATGGGTTCTTCTGCCTCGGACTGGCCAGCATGGTGTTCGTGCAGATGCTCTACTACGTGCCCGTGCTGTGGCTGCTGATGGCCACCAACCTGAGGGCACT
>ONSV01000033.1 GCA_900320585.1 uncultured Prevotellaceae bacterium
CAGGACAACAAGAGTGACGATGATGATGACGATGTCAAGTTCATCGACACCGACGCCGAACAACTGGAGCGTCCTACCAAGGAAACAAGCGACGATGAGGATGCCGACCACAAATCACCCAAACGGTATATTGCCTTCATCGTCTCCATTGCCATTACAGCTCTCATTGCTGCCGTTTGCCTCTATTTCTACAACGACAGCAAGTCAATCAAGGAACTGCAGGCCTTCAATTCGGCCATGGAGAATGGCGATGTAGACCAGCTCAACACCTTCCTCCGTGATTTTACTGATGCTACTGTAGAACACAAGCAGAAGGTAAAGGATGAGATAGCCCGCCTGAACAAGCAAGAGCAAGACTTGTCGCTGGTCAGGGTGACGCGCGACAAGGCCCAATTGCTGCAGTATCTGAAAGACTATCCCGACACACCCATGAAGAAGGACATCCTGGCCACAATCGACTCTCTCGACTGGGAGGATGCCTACAAGACCAATACCAAGGCTGCCTACGACAAGTATATCGCCGAACATGCCAATGGCATCTTCATCAAAGACGCCAAAGACAAGGTGGCCGTGAAAGAAGTGGCAGCCACAGAGGAGGACAGCAACATGGCCCGCTCGCTCTTCCGGGAATTCTTCTTGAGTGTCAATGGCAATGACGCCTCGCGCCTGACCAACACACTCAGTGGGGAGATTTCCTCGTTCATGGGCACTGAAAAACCCGGTAGTGGCGAAATCGTGAGTTGGATGAAACGGCAGCATGGAGAGAACGTGAGCAGTGTGATATGGAAGCTCAACCATGATTACAAAATCAATAAGCGTGAGCAGAATGGCGCACAAAACTATAACATCAGTTTCACTGCCAAGCAAACCATAGTACACAAAGACGGACGGGCATCGTCGGAGAACTTCAAGATTACCTCTGATGTAACTGATAAATGCAAGATTGCCTCGATGTCGATGACAAAATACACTCCCCAACCAGGCGAGAATAGCAGCACCACCACATCGTCAAGCAAGCCTGCAAGCTCAAGCAGCTCGTCTTCGTCGAAACCCGCAGCATCAAGCAAGCCTGCCAGTTCAAGCAGCTCGTCATCGTCGAAACCCGCTGCCTCAAGCAAGCCTGCAAGCTCAAGCAGCTCGTCTTCGTCAAAACCCGCTGCCTCAAGCAAGCCTACAAGCTCAAGCAGCTCGTCATCGTCGAAACCCGCAGCATCAAGCAAACCTGCAAGCTCAAGCAGCTCGTCTTCGTCAAAACCCGCCGCCTCAAGCAAGCCTGCAAGCTCAAGCAGCTCGTCTTCGTCGAAACCCGCCGCCTCAAGCAAGCCTGCAAGCTCAAGCAGCTCGTCTTCGTCGAAACCCGCTGCCTCAAGCAAATCTGCAAGCTCAAGCAGCTCGTCTTCGTCGAAACCCGCTGCATCAAGCAAGCCTGCAAGTTCGGGCAGCTCGTCTGCCAAACCGAATAACCAAAGCAACAAGAAATAGATTGGCGTGGATGTGCCTACAATGAGATTGAACTCACTGTAGGCACACTATTTCTTATAAATCTCCTCGGGTTTCACTATCACCACCTTGCCATATTTCTCCAAGGTCTTCATGTCTAATTTCTTGATATTGCCGACGATACCAAGGACGCGATGCGACTGGTGGTTCTGTATACTCGATTTGTATAGGCTCATAATGTCATCGAACGTGATGGCATTCGCCAATTCCACCACATGGGTATTGGGGTCGGCATCATACCCTTTCCAATTCAACTGTGCTACCGACTCGCCTATTTCACGGAAAGACGGGTAATTAGTATCGATGTTGTTGATCATTTCCTGTCTGGCCACAGTGAAATTGTGCTCATTCGAAGGCATGGAGCGCAATAAGGAGTCGACCAGCGAAATCGCATCCATGGCCTTGTCGCCCTGCGTGCCCACCACCGTAAGGAAAGCCGTTGGAGAATTGGGATTCTTTTTCAACGAACGAGCCCTGAACACACTACCTGTGGAATAGGCCATCGACCTGAACTCCCTCACCTCCTGGAACAAAACCGACGACATTCCCCCACCAATGTATGAATCGAGCAATTGGGCCTGTATACGTTTGTCAAAAGTAGGCATCGCCTGCAACTGATCGTAGGTGAAGAATAGCGTCTGCCTTGATTTAGGCATGTCGTACACATAAACCATGGGTTGGTCATAGGCAAGATAGTCGTTACCGTAATTGACATATGGCCTGCTGCTTTGGCTTACGGGCAAATACTTTGACACGGTTCCTTTCACTTGCACATCCTTCAACGTACCGCTGTAGACGACATAACAGGCTGAGGCAAACACCTCTTTCAAAGCATCCATCATCTCCTTGCCACTCATTTTCTTCATTTCAGAGAAAGCAAGATGGGTGAGATAGGAAGAATTGTCGCCAAATTGCACTTTCTCCATCAAAGCTCTCAACACGTCCTTATTGTCAGAACCGAAAGATTTTGAGTCGGCCTTCGTCAGCGATTTCACCTTATCCACCGATTTGTCATTCGACTGGGCACGAGAAAGGAAATGTCCAAGCAAAGCAACGGTGGCATCAAAGTGCTCGTCAATGCCCGTCAGCATGATTTTAAACATATCCTTACCAGCATCCACAGCGAAGCTGGCACCCAATGTCTGCAATGATTTCTCCAGTTGCTGACGGGTGAGCGAGTCAGTGCCAATCAATGAAAGCAGTTCAGCTGTGGCAGAAAGCCGTTTGTCGGCCTGCAGTCCACGGTTGTAGGCCAGCTCAAGTTGGAAGAGATCGTTTACGGGATTTTTTACAGTATAGAGCGTTGCATGGTCGTTCAGGGGAATGGCGCTGGCATCACGGACAAAGTCAATCATCCTTGGAGTCCTGTCGGGCACGGGAATAGAAGCCAGGCGTTTGGCGTATTCCGACTCTGCGTTCTTGTTCTTCGGCACCACAGGCTTATAGTCGGGCTGGGTGACTTTGTCTTTCGCGTATTCCCCATTCTTTTTCTTGAACCTCACGAAAGGTGCATTCAGATATTTGTTGGCAGTAGCCACCACGTCGTTCTTCGTCAGGCTACGGATGGCATTCACCTTGTCCAGATAATCCTGCCATGTATGTCCCGAAGCCATCACTTCCACCATCTTCTCGGCCCTGTCGCTGATGGTTTCCAGTTGTCGGTTCGATTCCCGTATGGTTTCAAGCTTGAGTGTGTTGAACATCTCATCGCTGAAATCGCCCTTGAAAATCCGCTCGACTTGGTTCATACAAAGCCCCTCGGCCTTCTTTTTCGAAGCGAGCAAGTTGGGCACCACAATCATCAGCCCACACCCGGCATCGTTGAGGCTCACGGCTTGTGCCATCGCCATGAGGAAAGCGCCCTCATTGGTCAACGAGTCGAGCATGCCTGCCTGGCCATTGGAGAGCAACTTGAAAGCAAGGTCAATGGCATTGGCATCCTTCTCATAGGCGGTGGGGGTCTTGAATGCCAGCATCTCGATACTGACAAGCGGAACAGGTATCTTTATCTCTACCGTGCGCTCTGTCTTGATATCGGGCAGAGGCGACTTCACATGAGGGGGCTCCACTCCTCGGGGAATCCTTCCGAAAGTCTTTTCAAGAAGTGGCATGATATTGCCAGAATCGAAATCGCCACACAGCACAAGCCCCATATTGCATGCCACATAGTATTTCTTGTAGAAATCCCTCATTTCCGACAACTTGGGATTCTTCAGGTTTTCCGTACTTCCAATCACAGGATAGGCATAGGGACGGTCTTGGAACAGCTCCAAGAACATCTTTTCCATGGCCGACGACATCATATCGTCGGCATACATGTTCTTCTCCTCGTACACCGTTTCCAGCTCGCCCTGGAAAAGCCGGAATACGGGATTGATCAACCTGTCGCTGTTGAGCTGGCACCATTGGGCGATATACTGTGGCGTGAAGATATTGTGATAGAAGGTGTAATCCCATGACGTGCCGGCATTGAGAGCCGAACCGCCATATTTGGAAATCAAGCGGTTGAACTCGTTGGGTATGGCATATTCACCGGCTTTCTGACTCAAACGGCTGATGTCTTTTTGTATCAGGAGTCGGGTGGCCTCATCCTTGGTGGCGGCCAGTTGGTCGTATTTAGCCGAGATGGAGTCGAGCCATGGTTTCTCTGACCTATAGTCGGTTGTGCCAATCTCCTCGGTGCCCTTGAAGAGGATATGCTCGAAGTAATGGGCAATGCCCGTATTGGGACAATCCTTTGCACCTGCTTTCACTACCACAGCACCATACACCTTGGGCTGCGAGTGGTCTTCGTTGAGCCAAATGGTCATCCCATTGCTTAGCCGGGCTTCCTTCACCTTAAGTACGCCACTGTTTTGGGAGAGAGAAACAAGGGAGAAACATATTGATAAGACAGAGAGAATTATTTTCTTCATACAGATATGGAGTTGATGATGTTGCAAAAGTAAAAAATAATTCTAACAATGGCGGCATTTCTTCATGATTTCCATACAAAAAAGGCTGCCCCGATTGAAGAGGCAGCCTGTTGTCCTAAATCATTTTACCTAAACCTAACTATTTCGAATCGCCTTGGGGTGCTGGTCTTCTGCGCTCCATTCGGGCTTTCTTGTTATCCTCGTACTTTGAGTACTGCTCCTGGGTCATGATTTGTGACAACCCATTCTCATACTCCTTGAATTTTTCTGGGTCGAAATGAGGACGGGGACCTCCACCAAATCCGGGGCCGTGGCCGCCACGTCGCATCTCACCATTGCCGTTGTCTGATGGAGGATTCTGGGGGCGCATCTGTCCGGGGCGTCCACCTCTTGGGCCTCCTGGGCGCGGGCCCATCATGGGCATCACGTCGGCATACTTGGTGTTGAGTTCGAGCAATTTCTGCTTCTGGCTGTCATCGAGTCCATACTGCTGGGCCATGAAATCAGTGCGTCGCTGCACCATTTCCTCCTTGGTCATTCGTTGTCTTCCTTGCTGTGGGGCATCTTGTGCTGAAACACTCAGCGAAGTGGTCATGGCGATAATAGCCATCAATGCAAATACTTTTTTCATAACTAAACCTATTTTTGATTGAAGTGATTTAAATATTGCTTTTTTGTTCTGCTATTGATTTGATGCGAAAAGCGAGCCAATAGTTTAATCCTGTCACGAAAATAAACGATTTTTTCAGTTTTGATAGGATTTGTTGACGTATTTTTAACAATTGCCTAAAAAAATCAGGTGGATACAGACTGGCTGTACCCACCTGACATATAGAGGTGTGTCTTGTTTTAGAAAGCAGCGATAAGCTCCTCGTTCGAGTATGCGTCGGCACCATAGCAGGTCTTCAGATAGGCAATACCGATGTTGTAGTCCTCTTCGGTGAAGGAGTCGGTTGCCTCTTTGGCCACCACTACATCATATCCCAGGCAGTAAGCATCGGCAGAGGTGTGGCGCACGCACATGTGTGCATGCAGTCCGGTCATGACGACAGTCTTCACGCCCAGTTCCTTGAGCAGGATGTCAAGGTCGGTCTGGAAGAAACCACTGTAACGGCGCTTGGGCACCACATAGTCCTTGTCACACAGCTTGAGTTCAGGAATGACCTCTGCGCCTTTAGTTCCTGCGATGGCATGGTCGCCCCACAGTTTCAGTTCACGATCGATGCCCTTGATGTGTGCGTCGTTGCAGAAAATCACGGGCACGCCAGCCTCACGGGCTGCATCGAGCAACTGAGCTGTAGCTGGAACGATGGCTCTACCACGGTCGCAACCCAGTGCACCGGTAACGAAATCGTTGAGCATGTCGACGACAAGAATAGCAGGGCTTTCCAATTTCTTCATTTTTCTGTTGTTTTAGGGTTTGATTAATAATGTAATGTGTAATAAAATATCGGCGCAAAGATACGTAAAAACGATGAATTGCAAAGGGAATTAGAAAAGATTAACGAAAAAATGAGTTGATTTGTGAAATGTGCGGTCGCAATTTTGGCCATATTTGATGTTTTTATTATTTTTGAGGCATCAAACCATCAATCACCATGCTCGACAGGAAGAGTTTTCTCATTGGCTTGCTGCTCATCGTGGGCGGTGGAATGCTCTATCTGCTATTTCGCTCCCGGCAGGTGTTGCTGCTCTATATCCTCGACGCGACACCACTCTCCCACTCCATCTCCCAGATGCGTGGAATGGCCAGTGCATGGCAACCCTCTGAGTGGGTGATTTACAGTCTGCCGGGCGGCCTATGGTCGGCAGCCTATATCATGGTGATCCATAGTCTGATGCACAATCTCGAAACCCGCATCCATTGGAAATGGGCATCCATTATCCCCTTGCTGGGTGCATTTTCGGAACTTGGGCAGGCCTTGCATCTCGTACCAGGCACGTTCGACATGGCCGATCTCGTCTGCTACATGTTGCCCTTCATCATTTATTCCTTTTATCTGAAACTCAAAATCTACCGTCATGAACGATAAGTATTCCAACGTGTTCAAAGTCATAGGCATCATCTCCGTTGTCATGTTCGTGCTCATGGGTCTGCTGACCTTTTTTGTCGACAAGTATGGCGAGGAGGCAACCACCGAAGAGGCTGAACCCACCAAGAAAGTGAGTCTCGATGGCAAGGACAACAAGAAGAAAGAGGGAGAAGTGGTGGTGAACGAGCCTTTGGAGACCGACCCTTATGAGGAGCTCAACGAGCTCATCGGACTCGAGGGCGTGAAAGAGGAAATCAACACGCTGGCCAATTTCGTGAAAGTGCAGAAAATGCGCTCGGAAAAGGGACTGAAGACACCGAAGATGTCATACCACCTTGTGTTTACGGGTAGCCCGGGCACGGGCAAGACCACCGTAGCCCGCATAGTGGCGCGCATCTACAAGGACCTGGGCATCCTTAAGAGCGGTCATATGGTGGAGACCGACCGTTCGGGACTGGTGGCCGAATACATGGGGCAGACAGCCGTCAAGACCAATGCCATCTGCGACTCCGCGCTCAATGGCGTGCTGTTCATCGACGAGGCCTATGCACTCGTTCCCAAGAACGACAATGGTGGCGACTATGGTCAGGAAGCCATCTCCACGCTACTGAAAAGGATGGAGGACGACCGCGACAAGCTGGTGGTCATCATTGCCGGCTATCCCGACGAGATGAAACGATTCATCAACTCCAACCCAGGATTGCAGTCGCGCTTCAACCGATACATCAACTTCCCCGACTATACTCCAGAGGAACTCACAAAGATTTTTATGATGTATGTGCGGAAGAACCAATATACGCTGAGCGACGAGGCAAAGGATTATCTCATGGAGCGGCTTGTAGACATTGTGGCCAAGAAAGACCGGTATTTCGGCAATGCCCGATATGTGCGCAATGTCTTCGAGAAGAGCATCCAGCACCAGGCCAACCGCCTGTCGAAGTCGTCGTCGGCAAAGACCGAGGAAGAGTTGAAGGAGATTACGCTCAGCGACCTGAAAGCCACGATTTAATAGTTACCTTCTCTTGTTTCGAAGGTACCATTTATGCGTGAAGCCCAAGTACATTCCCAATGAGACGATCACACCGGCCAGCGCCAAGGAGCAAATGTCATCGTTTCGGGGAATCTCGGGCAACATGCCGTTGTTGATGGCCAAACCGGTTCCGATGCCGAGGGCCAATCCCGATTCCCAAGCCAGGAAAAGGGTACTCTGTGATGTGCCCCGCTGGCAATGTTCGCTCAGGTTGACGATGGAGAACAGGAAACGGGAACCAATCAGTCCGCTCCCCAGGCCAAGGAGCACGGGGGCAAGGAACAACACGCCGGCGGCTGCTTCTGTCATCATCAACAGCACGGCGGCTCCAATGAGCAGCAACCCTGCCACCGTATCACCCATCATGTCGGCATTCCCAAAGAAAAATTTCTCTGCCAACAAGGCGAGGAGGAAACCCAACATCAGCCATGCGAAATAATCAGAACAGGTAAGAAACAGGCTCGTCATCAGCCCCAGGACAGAAGTAACCAGAAACAGCTGGATGAACAATGCCCATGCCTGTGGAAGCAAGAACCTGTCGAGAGAGAACGAGGGCAGATTGTCCTCGGGCGACTTGAAGGGGAAACGCACCAAGAGGATGAGAATAAAGGCCGCAGCCATCATTCCTGCCGACACCCATGAAGCCATCAGTATGTCGGCATAGCGCATCACCATCAATGCTGTGAGCGGACCCAACGAGAACGCCAAGCGGTAGAACCACGCTGTGGCATAATTGGCCCCCGTTCGTTGCCTGGCCTCACAGCAGTCGATAACCAACGTGCTCGACAACACCATCTGCACCAATCCATAAAATGCACCTGTGGCAAACCGCAGCACGGGGAAAGCCCACATGGCATTCGTCTTGAAAAAAGGAGAAAACAGTGCAGGGGCGGCCAGCAAGGCTGTCATCACGATGAGCGACTGCAAGCACACCCAGTTGCGACGGTATTT
The DNA here is from genome assembly GCA_900320585.1 of uncultured Prevotellaceae bacterium. Lineage (GTDB taxonomy): Bacteria > Bacteroidota > Bacteroidia > Bacteroidales > Bacteroidaceae > Prevotella. Next base: position 8,430 of record ONSV01000033.1, read on the forward strand.
CTGCACCAACAAGGAGCAAAATCCGCCCATCGCGAATAATCCCACTCCATATCCCACCATCACCCACACGAGGGTGTTGTCGCCTTTGCCCACCGGTTTAAGCCAAGTCTCGACATATACCATCTGCATATAGACGCCCATGGCCACGAGCAAGTCGGCTATCACTAGCAACCAGAAATCACGGTTCCAAAGGTGTTGGTGTACAGGAGTGTTTTGTTGGGTATCCATATCTGAAAACCTTCTTTTATCTTGTCAGGCCAAGCAATTCCCTACATTGCCCGAAACCGAAATCCTTGTAGTCATCAATCACCATGTCGCAAAACGGCGAGATGGCCTCACGCGGATTGGTGGTGGCCAGTCCTACCACTGCCATATGGGCTGCCCTGCCCGATTTCAGGCCATTGAAACTGTCTTCGAAAACGATGCATTCCTCAACGTTGGCACCCAGACGGGCCGCCGCCTTGAGATAGCAGTCGGGAGAGGGCTTGCTCTCCGAGAAATCCTCTGAAGTAAGGATTGCATCAAAAAGTGTGGTGAATTCGGGCCATGCCCTGTATACACACTGCATCTTGGCGTCGTTCGAACTGGTCACCACTGCCGTCCTCACCCCGTTCTCATGCAGAGATGCTACGAAGGGCCGGAAACCAGTGATGAAATCATACGACATGTTGGCCTCGAACTCGTCGAGACCGCGCTTGATTTCCTTTTTGGCTTCGTCCATCCCTTCAAAAAAACGGTCGATAATCTGCACCAACGTCTGCCCTTTGATCATGTTTTCCAAACCAGGAATCTCTGGATGGTATCTCCGACACGTTGCCCCCCAGAAAACGGAATACTGGGGCTCGGTATCGAACACCACGCCATCGAGATCGAAAAGGGCCGCTTTGAATATCACCTTGTCCATTTCTCCATTGTTATCAGCCTGCCATAAACACGTCATTTTTTGACATATGGATGGCCATGCTTTTGGATGATTGAATAATCGCCTGCAAAATTAAGCAAAAATCTCGTGCAATCGGATGGGTAGTGCTAAAAAATGTATTTTTTGTTGAGGAATACGCAAAAATAAAGTATTTTTGCATCATCAACCGTCACGTATAGCCATGAACCAACGACGCAGGAAATTCATACTCGCCTTGGGCAGCAACGCCAACCCCGGCCTGTCGATGGCCAAGGCCAAGCAACTCCTGCAGAAACAGTTGGGACCTGTGGCATTCTCTCCTGTCATAACGACAGATGCCATAGGCATGGTGGCAGAGCCCTTCTGCAACTGCCTCGCCTATGGCATGACACTCAAGACTGCCGACGAGTTGACGTCTCTCCTGAAGCAGATGGAACGCGACTGCGGCGACATGCCAGCGCTGAGGGCAACCCACCAAATCGTGATGGACATCGATTTGCTGCTGCTCGGAAGGAAGAAATACCACCCCGACAACTGGAACCGCGACTATATCCGCCAGCTCCTCGCCATGCCGACAAGTAAAGACACCGAATAAAAACAGACCTATCCTCATGACAACCACACTCCGCCGATTTATCTTAGGTATGATGTGCCTCATGCCGCTCATTTGCCAGGCACAAGACTTCAGACAGTATTTCACCGAGGCAACCCTGCGCATCGACTATGTGTTCTCGGGCAATGTCGACCATCAGGAAATCTCTGTCGACGAACTGCACATCATGCCCCGCTGGTGGGGCAAGAGACAACGATTGTCGGAGGTACCCGTGAGAGGAAACGGGCAGGTAATCATGCGTAGCCATCGCACCGGGGAGGTTATCTACCGCAACTCTTTCTCAACCCTGTTCCAGGAATGGCTGTCGTACGACGAGGCAAAGACAACATGTCGTTCGTTCCAGAATGTGTTCCTCACTCCGATGCCGAAAGACACTGCCGACATTACCATCGAACTCTACGACAACCGCCTACAGACCATGGCCACGCTCACCCATATGGTGGTTCCCACCGATATTCTCATCCGACATACCGGTTACGACCATGTGATGCCCTACGAGACCTTGCAGCAGGCAGCCGACACCACCCGTTGCATCCATATCGCCTATGTGGCCGAAGGATACCAGGAGCAGGAGATGGGCACCTTCCTCCACGATGCCCATGAGGCCATGGAGGCCCTCTTTGCCCATGAGCCATTCAAGTCGCTCCGCGACCGTTTCCACATCATCGCCGTGAAATCGCCATCGGCCGACAGTGGCACCAGCATTCCCCGGCTGGGTATCTGGCGACACACCATACTGCAATCCCACTTCGACACGTTCTACAGCGACCGCTACCTGACGACACTTAACCTGAAGGACCTGCACAACTGCCTGGCCGGCACGCCCTATGAGCACATCATCGTATTGGTGAACAGCGAGCAGTATGGTGGTGGCGGAATCCTCAATTCCTACAACCTCTCCACCACTCATCACCGCCTGTTCAAGCCTGTCGTGGTGCATGAGTTCGGCCATAGTTTTGCCGGCCTGGGCGATGAGTATGCCTATGAGCATGAGCAGATTCCCATGTATCCGCACGATGTGGAGCCCTGGGAACAGAATCTCACCACCCTGGTAGACTTTGCCTCGAAGTGGCAGGACATGGTCGACAAGAAAACGCCCATCCCCACACCTGTGTCGTCGAACCAGAAGACCATAGAAAAACGCGTGGGAGTGTTCGAGGGCGCAGGCTATAGCCCAAAGGGCGTCTATCGTGGGTGCCAGGACTGCCGCATGCGTACCAACGAGAATCCCGTATTCTGTCCGGTGTGCGACCGTGCCCTCCGTCGTCTCATCGATTTTTATACTGTCGAGTAGATTTCGGTCGTTTTCCCTTGCCTGCATGCAAAAGTCTGTGGTGAATCTACTTGGACACCTTGACCTTCGCCTATTCCTATTTGAAAGAGGAGAAAGGGATTGTCTGAAAAGGTGGTTTGCGAGCCTTTTCATATTCATGCTTTCATTCTCCCAGCCAATGATGGCCCAGGAGCCCAACGACACCGACCGTCTGGAAATGGCCATAGCCTATTTCCAGAGCGGCAAATACCATGAGGCTTTGCTGCTGTTTGAGAAACTCGACAAGGAGTACACCCTTAACCCCCGTTTCCAAGGTTTTATGGGTGTGTGCTATTTCCATGAATGGCTCTATGAGGAAGCCTGCAAGAAACTTGAGGCCGTGATGCCCCAACTGGAGGTGTTCGCTCCCCATGAGCGTTCGGTCTACTACTATACGGCGGGCGAGAGCCATTTTGAGCTGAAGCAGTATGCCGAAGCCATTCCCCACTACGAGAAAGCCCTCACCGTGTGCTACGACAATGAGAAAGGCGACATCAACTACCGTCTTGGCTTGTGCCACATGTTTTTAGAGAACTGGCAAGCGGCCTACGACCGTTTCGAACAAGCGCTCGACTACCTGATTGGTTTCCGCGACACGCCCGAGATGCAGGCACGCATCAAGCAAACCGCCCACATGATGGCTGGTTGCAAGAACAGACTGAAGGAAATGGAGCGCAATACGCTGGCCACCGTTTCCGACAGCATCGAAAAAACTGAAATCATTGCCGACAGCATCGGCCAAGCTCACCCTGCCGAAGAGGCTGAGGTGCTGATGGCTGGAAACACAGGAGAAGAGGCGCTTCCCACCGACACGCTGACGGGCACAGACAACCAGTTGGTGCCGCCCATCAAGCCCTCCGAGATGATGGTTGGGAACGTTCTTCCAGAAGCAGCCAGACAGGTGAGCAGCAAACCCATACAAGTGGTAGCCACAGAGCCCGTGAAGCGGCGTGTGGTGAAGACACAAAGCGAGATTCCTTCCACCCAGAACATCGAACACGTGTATGAGCAGAAGGTGGAGGTGAAGGAATAGTAGTTGCTAACGCATGCTCTCGTCGATGAAGCAGAGCGGCAGCAAGTCGCGCACGGTGTTCACCACATACACGCCATTGGTGCCATAGAGCAACACCTTGATGGGTTGATGGTAGCGCTCCTCTATCTCAAGAATCACCTGACGGCACGAGCCACATGGCGAAACCGGCGTAGTCATCAGGCCGTTGTCATTGCGCGCGGCAATGGCAATGGCGGTGATGGGCTGGTCGGGACGCTGTGCCTGTGCGGCGAAGATGGCCGTACGCTCGGCACAAAGGCCCAAGGGGAAGACGGCATTCTCCTGATTAGCACCGATGACCACCGACCCATCGGCCAACCTCAATGCAGACCCCACCCTGAAGTGGGAGTATTTGGCGTAGGAGTTGTCGGTGGCTTTGATGGCAGACTGCACCAGTTCCAGGTCGTTGGCTTCCAGTTCTTCCAACGCCATGTGCAGGATGTTGATTTCAAGTTGTATATTTTTCATAGGCCATATGATTTTTTTACATTATTATCTTGTCGCCACCATCTTTCCAAGGAGAGGCGGCGGTTTCTATTGTCGTACATACTCATAACATCCGAGGTCGGGCTCCTCATCGCGCCGGATGCCTAAACGGTCATAGGGCAGTCCCTCGATGGGCAAGGCCTTGCCGATGGCTGCAGACAGCGAGTCGAGCCTGAAATCGTAGATGAAATTATCGGTGTCGACCTTGGCGAAATGCTTGACGCCCCCGGCCACCGTATCTTCGGGATTCTCCCATATGACGTTTCTCACCCTCACCGTGTCGGAGATGGCAGGTGTGCGGAGCAGGCAATTCTCGAACGAGAAGTTGTAGGTGGCAGTACTGTCGGCCTCACCCATCACCACATCATCGGCATAACCAGTGACAAGGCAGTTGACACAGTCGAACTGGTAGAGTGGGTAGATGTTGCTGTCTTTGTTGTTGGCGAACCGCAGAGCAGCCCCCCTGTTACCATCGAAAGGATAGCATTGCACGATGGTAGACTGCAACAGACGTGCCACGCCACCGTAGACGGCGATGCAATCGGCCAGTGTATTGGTGATCTGGCAATTCACCACGTCGACCACCGAATGGTAGGCCAGCAAGCCATACCCCTGACAATTGTGCACCACGCTGTTGTAGAGGTTGAGCTTCAGTCGCTCCACGCTCGCCGAGTCGCAGACAATGCCATCGTACGCGCTATGGATGTCGGCATAGTTGATGGAATTCTCGTAAGACGACTCATGGAAATGAATGCCCTGCCATTGCCCGCTCACCCTATCGTAGGGCAGGTAGGAGAACAGATTGTCGAGCCGATAACCACGAAGCACCACATTGTGCTCCACGTCGCCTGCCACATTGAGCCTGCCAAAGACGTCGATTCCCGCGTTGTCCTGGAAATAGATGGTAGACCCGGCTGCTATTGTGAGGCAGGCATTCTCCTTCACCAGAATCCCACCACCGATTACCAAAGGCTTCTCTGTCAGTATGGTCGTGTCGCGGTCGATCACCAGTTGGTCGCGGATGTCGGCATCCCAGGTATAAGCCCTGAGGTTCACTCTCTGCTCCACCCCACTCTCAAGCAGGAACACAAGGTTGTCTTCGAGCAGCAAGGGCTGGTTCTTGTTGTTGGCCGGCGAAGTAAGCTCCACATACACGCGTATACTGTCCTTGTTTCTCACCTCAACATCGCTCGTCTGATAGCCTGCCGACGAACCGAGGAAAGAGCCATCGACATTCACCCGGAATCCCGTCTGGTTGCCTTTCTCCAGTCGGATGCTGGGACATCGCACGCCATCGCCCGAGCGGTTGTAGACCCAGAAAGTGCGGGTGGCAGTGGGAATGCGAGAGAACACCGTGTCGAGCTTCACCGTGTCGAGCGAGAACGTCAACACATGGTTCGGCGACGTGGTGAAACTATCATCGTCGTTGCAAGCCCAGCAAAGGGCCATCAGGAACGACAATGCCAGGCATCTGAATGCATGTTTTAACATATAATAGTATAACGTACGCGAGCGTGATTTATTGTATTTCAGTGGCTCAACGTGAGACTTTGAGCTGATAGGCTCCATCGATACCCTTGAATTCGGGTGCGTATGCACACTGGGCCACACATGTGCCCGAAGTGTATTCTCCCTCTCTGTCTACATAATATTCTTCCTCGAGCACCATCTCACCTTTTCCAAGTTGGTCGAAGTAATAGATGGTGGCATTGTCTTTCTTCGCGCTGTAGTATCCCCAATGGTAGTGACTGAGCGCGTCGACCGGTTCGAGACAAGCCGGACGGCGGTCGCAGACCTGCACGAAGTCGTAGTTGCGGTCGGCCTTCACAGTGATGCGCACCTTAATCTTGTCACCCACATGCAAGGGACGGTCGGGCAACACCAACTCACGCTCAACGGTGATTCCCTGGGCATCATCGGCCACTTTTCCCACATCCTGAAGCGACTGTCCGTAGAGGGCGCCCCATGCCAGTTGATTGGTATTATTCACAATGGATACTTGCCGCAGGTCGCCATGGTCGACTTGTGTCATCACATATCCCACCCCTGCCGTGGCATTGCCGAGACTCACCGGCGCATCGTCGACGGTGAGTGTGAGGTCGGAGGTGTTGAGTGGAGAGAACACCGGTTTGACATCGTTGAACAGTGCATATATGGCCTCTGCTGTCGCCACGTTGCTCTCCCACATCTGGGTGCGCTTCTGCATCAAAAGCCACTGCCTCATCAACCTGATACTGGTTGTATCCTCTGGAGTGAGCAACTGGGTAGCCTCGATGGCCATTGCCACCGTAGGTATTTCGTAGCTGAACCATGAGCGCTGTGCTCTTGGAGTATCGAAATACATACCCATCTCCTCAGAGGTCACGGCATACTCCTTGAGGCTCTTCAGATACTCTTGAGCCCTTTCACCATCACCCTCCCGGGCTATGATCACGGCACATGCCGCTTTTCCATAGATGGAAAGGTCCACTTTCCGTTGTCGGAGGAAGGAGAGCAGGTATTGGAGGTGGTCGGTGTCGGTCTTATGGTCTTGCGGCGACATGAGTGCATGGATATAGAGATAGTGCAACAACCATTCGTCGGGTAAGACCTGAACGCCTTTTCCTTCTTCCTTGCGCATATCCTCCACCACTTCCTTCGCTTTTGCCTGAAGGAACGCCTCACCTTTGTTTAGCAGTTTGGCACAGTCTTTCGATGGTTTCAGCATCTGAATGTGTGCCAGCATCTCCATCACCATGACCGAGGTATAGACCGAGCTGCTCATCCCCTGGCACCATGCCCATCCGCCATCGGCATTTTGCAGTTTTCTCAACTGATTGAGCGCATTGTTGCATTTCTTGTTCATCGCCTGGGTATCGAAGAAAGCAACCAGGTTGTGTTTCATCGCCTTCTCGCCATCGGCATCGGCCACCCATGGTGTTTCAGAGAGCAGCATCTCTTTCAAACCAGTGTTTTTCTGCAATGCGCTTGAGAGAGGTGATTGCAGCGTGGTGTCGTTCTGCCATGCCATGACCGCCTGTCGGATGGATGGCGAGCCATCGGTCACTATAGCTCCTAATTGATTGGCATAGTAGACCGCAGCCTGTGATACGGCATCGTCGTTGGTCGTGGCCGACATTACAGGAAGGGCGCCAACAGCCAACCATTCGGGATGGGCTGTATATTCGAAGGTGAGCCGGCGTTGGTCGGCATCGGCGGGGAGGAGACGGTCGAGAGGTTTTTCCAGTTTGTTTTTGCCTTTTAGGATAAAGGGGTAAGAGTAAGTCACCAATTCACGGGCGGGCACCACGGGCAACGTCTGTTGCTCTCCATCGCTGAAGCCATCGCCACTGACGACCGTGCGGCAGACGAGGGTTGCGGTCTCCTTGAAAGGAGGAACGGTGAAATCGACGCCTCCCGTCGTACCCGCTTCCACGCTGAAAGGAAGTTTCCCCGACCACACCGTCTCGCCCGAGTTGATATCCGACAGGGTGAGTTCTGCCACACCCTCTTTAGTCTTGTTGGAAAGATTGGCTACCCGGGCCGAGAAAACAGACTGGTCGCCCACTCTGATGAAACGTGGCAGATTGGGCTGCACCATCACCTCCTTCTGAGCCACGGCCAATGCTTCGGAGTATCCATAGTTCATCTCACGGTCGTGAGCCAGTCCCATGAAGCGCCACGAGGTGACACTCTCGGGAAGGGTGAAGCTGATGACAAACTCGCCCTTGTCGTCGGCCATGAGCCGCGGATAGAAGAATGCCGTCTCCTCGAAGTTCTCCCTCACGACAGCGGGTTGGGGAGATAGTGTGGCTATCAGATGATTGAGTGTTTCGGCCGCATTCTCCATCGGCGCGCCTTTTGTACTGATTACAACCACTCCATTGCCTGCCCTACTGCCATAAAGTGCCGTGGCGCTGGCATCCTTGATGACCTTGAGATCGGAAAAGGCTTTCACGTCCACACCTGAGAGATCGTCTACCACTACTCCATCAATCACATAAAGTGGCAAGGTGGTATTATCGGCCGGTGCCACTCCTCTTACCATCACGCCAGGCACGATTCCCAAAACAGAACCCGTCATAAGTTCTTTTTTCTGCGTACCATACCCCACTACCACCACCTCGTTGAGTGCCATGTAAGAGGGATCGAGCCTCACTTCCAGATAATTTCCCGAGAAAGCCCTGACTACCTGGTTGTTGTATCCAACAAACATGATTTCGAGCGTCACACCTCCACTCACAGGAAGAGAGAACCTTCCATCGACATCGGTCACTGTTCCCTTTTTGGTGCCTTTGATCATCACCGCCGCACCAATAATTGGTTCTCCCTCCTCATCAACAACGATACCCGACACATATCCCGTAATTCCTTCCATCCATCCCTCTGATGGTTTCTTGGCCATAGAGAGAATGCGGTGCAGCATCGTAGTGTCGTTCTTCAACTGCATCAACTTATCATCAAATGAGTTGAGTGACAGTGGGAAGACAGTCCCAACCTGTCGATATGAAGAAGAGGCGGCTTTGAGCCTCTGATTGTTGAAACTCCAGTATTGTGGATGGAGCGACGTGAGCACAAAGGGATTGAAAGACCATTGATGACGCTTGATGGGGTCGAGCGAGGCATCGTAGAGGGTGGAGAGAAGCTGTGCCTTGGCTGGCGTGCCGTCGGCATGGCGCACGCGCAATGTCCATGTCTCCTGTTGTCCTGGCTGCAGTCGGTCGCGGAAGGTAGTCCATTCCATTTTCAGCGACTTGTCGGGAACGGGCGCGAGGATGGTGGCGTTATGGGTGGTCACCTGTCCGTCTTTCACGAAGGCATAACTCAAAGTCAGTCCCTTGCCATAGGAGCGTTTATAGACAAATGAGCGGTTATGGATGGCATCCGACAACTCGAAAGCCCCACTCTCTACGACCTTGTTTTCAGAGAAGACCGTATATAATACATATACGCTGTCGAGCGATGTGCCATACTGTATGCTAACTTTTCCACCATCCGAAGGGAAGGATGTGGCACTCTGTGCGAAGAATTCCCTTGAAAAGACACCGAGTCGGCGGGCAGAGAAATCCACCACTTTCAGCTCACTGTCATTCACCAAGTCAGCGCACTTCACATAGAGATGATGGATGCCTGCTGTTGCCAACGTTGATGCGATGGGCAGTTCCATCATTTTGTTGGCTTCGTGTCGCAGCGTATCATTGGAATGGTCGGTCCACACCTGCACCATCTTGTCGGCAGGCAGTCCCCAACAGTCTACCAGCACAGGTTTGAAGCGAATCGTCTGCCCGGGCTCCACCTGACTGGGAAGCGACGTCACCGTCAACGAATAAGGGCGCATGGCGTGATTCACTTGTAAAGACTTCTCGTGTGTCTCCCCTGCCCTGTCGGTTACGGCGGCATGGATATCATACATCCATTTGGCCGTGAGCGAGTCGTCACGATTGAGTGTTAATTCTTGCTCCCGTATGGGAACATGTATCTGGAAAGCACCATTCTCATCGGTAAGTATAGTGTCGCTGAGCACCGGCATATTGCGGTAATCGGGTAACCATCGTCGGGCATTCAGCGAACGGCTGATGCCGACCGCCACCGTGGCACCCGAGACAGGAGCACCCGAGAGTGCCTTCGCCTTTCCCCGTACCACCAATTCGTCATCGTGCACATCTTCTTGCTTCAGCGACGACAGCTCGACGTCGAAAGTAGGCCTTTTGTATTCTTCTACGTTAAAATGATAGTCAGCCACATCGTCGTCGTCGACCATCACCTCAACCTCGTATTCACCAAGCAGTCCGTTGGTGGGAATCGACAGCTGAATATATGCCGTTCCAAACTCATCGGCCACCAACATCGTATCAATGACCTCATCGTATGCCGGGTCGTTGATTACCACTTCCACCTCGCCCGTATAGGGCTTGAACTTTCTGTTCTGCGTGTTGGTCATCACCAATATGGCAAAATGAGCCGTCTGTCCCGGCCTATAGATGGCCCGGTCGGTGAAACAGGAGGCAATGAGCTCTTTTTTTGTCTTTCTTGAAGACCAATAAGAATAGCCCCGTCCGTGGAAAGGAGCCGAAGCCCTGTCGCCTGGAATATAGGCCTCGAACCCCTTGAAATCACGGTAACTCATTTTTCCCGTCCAGATAGCCTCACCTGCCGAATTGGTGTTGATTATTGTACGGTGATCATCACCGTTCACGACATCAATTTTGGCGTGTGGCAAAGGGTGTCCGTTGATGGCATCCACCACAGCCAGCCGATGTCTGTTGCCTGGCAAAGGCAAAGCCAACAGACGCACACGGCTCACATGCACAATCTCATACGCCGGATCCATCTCTGGCTGGTCGGACATGATTTCTACGAGGTAGATGCCCCGAGGGAGCCGGCCCATCACCATAGTGGTATCATAGAACTCATAAGGCTGCAAGTCGCGCGGACTGACACGCTTCGTCAGCACATCTCTATCGATGATATGCTCTTGAAGTTCCTCGTAGGTCATCTTGCCTTTGGCCACCCCTTGTGGGATATCTACCCTCGACACATGAGCGGTAAGGACACCAGGGTTGCGCACCTTGGATAGATGGAGTGTCAAAATATCGTTTGGAGTGATGTCACGCTGTCCGAAGTCGACATCATAATGAGGATTTGTGAGCTGCTCACGCATATTCTGAAGGGCAACGGCATTTTTCCAACTGCCCCATTTCCGAGAAGCCTCGTCGATGAAGTCGACTTGCTGGCGTGGTGTGTAAGAGCCTTGCTTCATCAGCCGCAGTCTCTCGATGGCCAACTCACAGCATTCTGGCAGGTCGGCGTAGACCGCCATTAACGAATCGAGCCTTTGAATATCGTCATCGTGATTTTTTAAACGGCTGTTGGCCCTGGAACCAAGCATGATGAAGGCAGAGACGAGTTGTGCCTTGCGGTTGTCGGTACCGAGGTAATACTCGTGTACGGCTTTGGCGTTTCCCGTGGCAAAACCCACCACCGACAACAGGTCGTCGCCGAAGATGGAGCCATCGGTGCCCCTCACCAAGAATGGTTGCCACTCGAGGGCACTCTCCTTAACCAGCGCCTCAGGGTTTTCCATTGCCTTTGCAGCCAACAATGCTGCAGTATCAGGTTCAAGACGCCTGGTATTGAGCAACCTGCTCAACACCGTGCGGTATACAGCAGCCAGCGCGGTGTCGTTCTCCATTGCTGCCTGCTCCTCCTTTCTCAGTTGAGCGACAACCGCTTTCAGTGAGTCGGGAGAGATGCTCACAGTGAGTGCAGCACTCATCAGTTGGGCCGTGAGCAGCTGCCCATAGTTCCTCTCCTCCCTTGCCCTCCCCACGATGCGTTGCAACACCTGTATCTGCGACCGCGGCATATCAGCCTTCGCATGGTTGTAGACCTCATTCCAGAGTGGTTTGTAACCATTGTCTGAAATGCTGTCGGACACCACTTCAACAGCATTGTAATGATGTGTGTTGGTATTCAGGGCGTTTGCCGATGCACTCATGGTCAGCAGCAGGAAAGCCGTGGCCAATAACAATCGTGAGAAAGGTAGGATGGTTTTGTACATAGTGACTGAGCAGGATTGAAAAAAATCCTCCGCCATTCATCATGACGGAGGACTCAAAAAAAAGAGATGAATTAATCTTCTTCGGCAAGTTCGGCCTCATGCTGCTTGATGAGTGCCTGCTGGATGTCGTTGGGCACCAGCTCGTAGCTTGAGAACGAGGTGGTGAACGAAGCACGGCCACCGGTGAGCGAGCTCAGTGCAATGCTGTAGTTGGCCAGCTCCTTGAGAGGAATCTTGGCATTCAGCTTCTGGTAACCAGCCTCACTGTCCATACCCATGATGATGGCACGGCGTCCCTGCAGGTCGCCCATCACATCACCCATATAGTCGGCAGGTACGAGCACCTCGAGGTCGTAGATAGGCTCGAGCACCTTTGGACCTGCATCCTTGAATGCCTTGGAGAAAGCATTACGGGCAGCAAGCATGAACGAAAGCTCGTTGGAGTCGACGGGGTGCATCTTACCATCGTAAACAATCACGCGAACGTCGCGTGCGTAGCTACCGGTAAGAGGTCCCTGCTCCATACGCTCCATCACACCCTTGAGGATGGCGGGCATGAATCGCATATCGATGGCACCACCCACCACGGAGTTGAGGAACACGAGTTTTCCACCCCACTCCAGGTCGATTTCCTCACGGCTCTTGATGTTCATCTTGAACTCCTGGCCGCCAAACTTGTAAACGGTTGGATCGGGCATGCCCTCAGTGTAGGGCTCAACGATGAGGTGCACCTCACCGAACTGTCCGGCACCACCCGACTGCTTCTTGTGACGATAGTCGGCACGGTTGACCTTGGTAATGGTCTCGCGGTATGGAATCTTCGGCTCCTCGAAGTTCACGGCAATCTTCTCGTTGTTCTCCAGACGCCATTTCAGCGTGCGGAGGTGGAACTCACCCTGTCCGTGGATAATGGTCTGCTTGAGCTCCTTGCTCTGCTCCACCACCCATGTGGGATCTTCCTGACGCATCTTGAGCACGGCAGCCATGAGCTTCTCGGTATCGCTCTCGTTGGCGGCCTTGATGGCACGCGAGTATTTCGAGTTGGGATACTTGATGAAGTCATACTTCCACTCCACGTCCTTGGCGTTGAGGGCATTGCCGGTCTTCACGTCCTTCAGTTTCACGGTGCAGCCAATATCACCAGCCTTCAGCTCATCTACTGCCACGCGGTTGGAACCAGCGCAAGCGAAGATCTGGCCGATACGCTCTTTCGAGCCACGGTCGGCATTGGTGAGGTCGTCGCCGGGCTTCACCGTTCCGCTCATCACCTTGAAGTAGCTTACCTCACCAATATGGGGCTCCATACCGGTCTTGAAGAAGAAGAGGCTCTCAGGGCCATTG
>ONSV01000023.1 GCA_900320585.1 uncultured Prevotellaceae bacterium
CTGACCGAGGAGAGCTATCGCACCACCTTCGACACCGACCCTGAGGACCTTGGGTTAGAGGCAGAGGAGATTTCCGACGATTACGATGACTGACTTGCGAGGTGGATGCCATCTATCCATGGCCCACACTTGCATCGACATAGAGAGCGGGAGGCAGCTGTGCTGTTCTCCCGCTTTTTTCAGATGTTCAGGAGTTCAGACAATAGTCCTCAAGCATCGGGCAAACAAAGCACAATAGAGCTTATTCTAATGGCCGAGGCGCCGCCGATGTTCATCATGCGAAGCATGATAAATCTCAAATCTCAAACCTCAAACAAAAAAAGGGGACATGTCTCCCGACACATCCCCAAACATACTTACTAAAACTAAATTAACCACTAAAAAAACTAATCTTATTTTCATTTATTGATTAGACTGCAAAGATAGTTTTTTATTATCAGAATTCCAAAATTCTACTTGAAAAATAACATATTTAAGCTCGTTTTTGACAAAAAATAACGTGATTTCGACAAATCACCATTATTTATCAGAAGTCAAAATGAAGCGAGTTTCTGGCCAGCTGGCCATAACCCCCTTCGAATGAGATTAGCGACTGTCAACCAAATATATACAAACAGGAAAAAGGGTGTGCTTGCATGAAGTCACACCCCTATTCTGCTATGCCAGGCCAGAGCAATACCATGCGAAGGCCAACAGCATCATTTCCACTTATCAGAAGGTATATCCCAAGGTGAAGAGCAACTGATGGCGCTTGTTTTCCACCTTCACTGCACCGGCCTTGTTGTCGAAGTCGTAGAACGACTTGTCTGAATAACTCATGAAGGGATAGAAGTCGCCCTCCGAGGTACTATACTGATAGGCCAGGTCGAGGTTGAACCTGTCGAGGTTGAATCCCACGCCACAAGTGAAACGGTTGGTGTTCTTCCAGTTGGTGAAGTCGGTGGCAGAAGCATAGTAAGAGCCATTCGACTGGAGTGTACCATCCTTGAAGCCATCCTTGTTGTAGAGAGCAGTCGAGAGGTTGTATCCAGCCCTGAGGGCCATCTCCTTGATTGGTTTCACCTCGACGCCCAGTTTCAGCGTGCTCACGCCCTTGAGGGTGCGCTCGGTGTGGCGGTTCATCTCCTTGTCTTTCTCGCTCGAGGTATAGGCATCACCCCAGTAGTAGTCGTAGTGTTCGCCTGTGTTCACCCGAGTCGACATGCTGCCGTAGTCGGCATACTCGAAAGCAGCTCCGATAGCCACCGTCTGGCCAATGGTGTATCCGGCACTGAGTCCGAACTTCCAAGGTGTGTAGACCTTGTAGTCGTACGACTCGTTGGCATAGGCTGTGTAGGAGCCATCGGACACCTCGGTGTAGTTGCGAGTGTTGAGGTCATACCATGTAGGAGTATGGATGCTCAGGCCCAACAAGAATGGAGAGTACTCGATGGGACGGAAGATGGCACCCACTTTCACATCCACACCCGTTCCCGTGATTTTCCGCTCGTCATAGACATTGAGTTCGGTGATGTTCTCAGGGTTGCTCACCATTGTCTCCGTATAATCGGAGGCGTGGCGGTAGTGCACGTCGTGAATGCCCATGGTGACGCCGAGGTATACGCGGTCGTTGATATTGCCGCTGAAGTTGAAGTCGTATTCGCCGATGTATCCCTTATGTGCCCTGTCGAAGAGATATTTCTCTGCAGGATAGTAGTATGCATCATCTTCACCTGAAGCATAGAGGAGGTTCCTGACATAGATATCGTCGAGCTGGGTGCAGGAGTGATAAGGACGATCCACGTCTACGTATCCATCCTGGCTCACGGGGTAGAGCAAGTCGTTGTACAACTTGATATAGGTGAGCTTGTTTTGCGAAGCATCGACGAGTCGGTTGTCGGCCGAGAGGATATAGTCGAAGTTGCGGCTCTTATGGTAATTGAAGGCGAAGTTGAAGAACGACGAGTCGCCTTTCCTTGCCGCCCACACGAATCCGGCCTGGTCGAAACTCAGGTTGGTGGCATCGCCCTCGGAATAGTTGCTCGCATTCTGCTGCGACACCATGCCTGCTGAGACATCCACCTTGCTATGGCGGAAGAGTCCTATGCCGGCTGGGTTGGTGGAGATGGTTGAGATGTCAGCGCCCAGAGCATCGCCAGCGCCTCCCATACCCACATAACGTGCCGTTCCGTTGAGGTCTTCGGTTGCGATTTTTGCGTTCTCGTATGTTTCCTGTGCTGCGGCGGGCATGAGCACCGCCAATGCAGCAGCCGTCAAGAAAAATCTCGTTTTCATCATTTCAATTGTTTTGGTTGTATGAGTAAAATGGTCGTAGTGACCCTATATTAATGCTAAGCAGTAAGACTACCTGCGGCCTCGGCTTCCGCCGCCACCACCGCCACCGAAGTGACCGCCTCCACTGAATCCACCGCCAGAGCGGCTGCCACCGCCGCCGAATGAGCCACCGCTTGAGCGGCTGCCGCCACCATATGAGCCACTACCGACGTTCGAGGAGGAAGGAGTGGAGACACGGCTGGGCGTGCTTGAGCCTGAGTAGCTGCCCGAGCTTGACGTAGCACGGCTGCCACCGAATCCGGCACGAGGCGAAGAACTGGAATGCGACCTTGAATCGGTGCCAGAGTATCCCGACGAAGCCCCATAGGTGCCATTGGCCACTGTCCTGCCACCGAATGTGCCCCTCGAGGTAGTGGTGTATCCATCGTGGCGCGTTATTCCTGCCGACATTGCCGAGTGGTGAGCCACATTGCCATGGTTTCTTGTGCCAGTGGTGCCACCATAGGCGATACCGCCGCCACCATACCAACCGGTGTACCAGCCATACCAGCCATACCTGTAACCATACCCGGAATACCAGGGATAGCCCCAACCATAGTAGCTATAATACCAGGGATCCCATCCCCAGCGATAGTAGCCATAGTACCAGGGATCGTACCAGTCGTACCATCCATACCAGCCCAGATACCATGGGTCGTACCAGCGGTTCAGGTACCATGAGCCATAATATGGGTAGTAGAAACTATTCCAGTAGGAGCCTCTCCAACCATACAAGAATGGTGAGTACCATCCATAGAAATCATCGAAGAGTCCCAGCCGGGAACTGTATCTGAAATCATCACTATCGTCGTATTTGTAGACATAGACGGTATCTACCCTTGCAGGATAAGTGCCATCGCCCGCACTAAACTCGATGATGTCGTTGCCCACCGAGTCGGTGCCAATCTTCTCATACGAGCTGCTGAGATGCCTGCGGTTGTACTCATCGACCGACATTTCGAGTGGTTTAGGAGCTGGAGGCGTGTAGGTGCGCGCCTGTGCGGCAGCGGCAGCCTCTCTGGCAGCCTTTGCCTCGGCAGCGGCCTTCCGTGCTTCCTTGTCGGCCTTTGACGGTACGTAATACATGTCATCCACCTGTGCGAAGGACGACAGAGGGACCAAGCCTACAATGAACGTGATTAGTAAGAACTTTTTCATATCTTGTCTCCTTATTTATAATGTTTATACTATTTCACAATGCAAAAATAATCAATGAAACAATGCAAATTTAAGGAAAAACCCTAAACGGGCGTAGGTTTTTCCCTATTTTTTATATATTTGCAAAAAATTTAACCCGCCATGAGATATTTATCTGCGAAATTCAGTGTGATACTGCCCACCAACGATGCCCAACTCCGGCAGACGTGCCTCGACCTTGTCAGTTCGTTCGCCGGCGAGGCCGGTTTTGAGAGTTTCGAGGAGCAAGACGGCCAACTGGTCGGCTACGTACAGGAAGATTTGTTCGACCGCGCCCTGCTCGACCAGTTGCTTGCCGATTTTCCTGTAGAGGGAGCGAGCGTGAGCTACACGGTAGAGGAAGCCGAGTATAAGGACTGGAATGAGCCGTGGGAGCAAGAAGGATTTCTCCCGATAGAGATTGAGGGCCGCTGTGTGATACACGACCCGAAGCACCCCATAGAAGTGCACGACGGAGAGATCGACATCACCATTGATGCCCGGATGGCGTTTGGCTCGGGCACTCACGCCACCACCCAGATGGTGGTCAGCGAGTTGCTCACGCTCGACCTTGAGGGCAAGACCGCTCTCGACTGCGGCTGCGGCACGGGCATTCTCTCGATAGCGGCATCGAAATGCGGTGCCTCTTCGGTAGTGGCCTACGACATTGATGAATGGAGTGTGGAAAATACGCAGCACAATGCCCAGCTCAACGGGGTCGACAATATCGACGTGCTGGCCGGCGACGTGCACATCCTGTCGCATGTGAGCGGACTATTCGACGTGGTGATGGCCAACATCAACCGCAATGTGCTGCTCGAGGACATGGAGGAGATGCGCTCGGTGATGTCGGCCGGGGGACGGCTGATACTCAGCGGTTTCTACGACACCGACGCTCCGATGCTTGTAGCCGAAGGCAACCGCCTTGGCCTGTCGTTGTTCAACCGCCGTCAGATAGGCGACTGGGTGATGCTGTCTTTCAGTTCGTAATCGCTGTCTTCCTCGTAGACAAAAGTCGTAGTTGAGTCGGAATCCTCGGCATTGAGGTTTTCTTCCTGCATGGGGTCGTCGACCTGGTTCTTGCTGATACAGAGCATCTTGAGGTCGTAGTAGCTGCCGTTATAAATGTCGAGGTCGACGAAACCGGAAATTCCCGGCAACCGTCCCACATCGGTATGTTGCCAGAATTTCCATTTTCCCTGATACTGCACCTCATCGACATAGTAGTGTGCTATCCAATAGGGATAGTCGTCGAAGCGCTCGTCGCTGAGGTATGCCTCCTTGAACTTGTAGTAGGTATAAATGATGGGCTTGGCGTGATACTTGTCCTCGACGATATGTAGCCATGTGAGAATTTCGCGTTGGAAATCCTCAATAGGCATATCATCGAGCTTGCTCTCCACATCCAGCACTGGGGGCAAGTCGCCAATCTCCAGTTCCACATTGTTTAGGAAGTAAGTGGCCTGTTCCCTCGCATCGGAGAGGACACTCCAGAAATGGTATGCTCCCCTGATGAGGCCGGCATTCTTGGCCTCGGCGAAATTCTCATGGAATCTGTCGTCCACATAGTCGGCCCCCTCGGTAGCCTTGATCATGACAAACTGAATCGGTTTTCGGTTGATCATGGCATTCCGGAGCCGAGACCAGTCGATGGTGCCCTGGTGATGGCTGATGTCGCACCCGTGGAGTCCGTCAATCTCCGGATATTTGGGGTCGCCATAGAGCGCCCTCCATCTGAATCCTGAGGGTCCGACGAGGAAAGAGTAGAACACCCAGGAATAGGCCACCAATGCCACGACAGCCATTCCCCACCACACCTTTCTCGGAATGGTATGCACCCGTTTCGTGCCTACCGTGAGCCATCGAGGCAGGAGGGATGCCCAGCTGGCGGCATCCTTGTTGTTCTTCTTTTTCTTCTTGGGTTCTGTCATTCCTTCTCTGAGGTGAGCGAGAGATTTCTATAGGTGAGAGCGAGAACATGCGGCCAAATCACGAAAGCCAAAGGTGGCACCGGTTTTTCGGCCAGATGTGAAGGGTGGTTTTAAAGAAGGGGCAGCCACCTGGCTGCCCCCCATATTGTAGCAAATTATTTCTGATTCTCGAGAGCCAGGGTGATGGTCGTGGTGTCGCAAACCTCGCTTGGTCCCCAGTACTGGATTGGTCCAGGGTAGACGTAGCAGGTTTCCTTGGCCCACTTGTCGCGGATGGCAGCGAAAGTCTTGAAAGGATTGCCGTCGAGTTCGACGAGAGCTTTCCTGATCACGGGCTTCATCTTGCCGTTGCGGCGCTCCATGTTCATCATCATGGTGATGGGCACACCGCCAGCCTTCCACTCTTCGGTGTTGGCAGTGGTGTTCTTCACGATGGCCATGTATCCGGTCTTGCCGTTGGCGATGAGCTGAGCGGCACTGGTGCCAAGGGCATAGCAGTAGTTGGAGTCGAAGTTCGATGGGGCAGCGCAGCGTCCCTCGTATCCGAAGAAGTGGTGCAGCGTGGCGAACTTGCCGTTGTACTTTCCTTCCTTAGCCCATTTTGCCAGTTTGGCCTCACACATGTCGGAGAGCAGTTTCTCTGTCTCGATGAGAGACACCTGCACGTTTCCGTGCGGGTCGCGGTCGAGCGAGAGCTGGTGAGCCACATCCTCGGGCAGAGTCTCGAAGGTGGCGGCATTCTCCTTGCTCAGGTGAGCGAGGATATACTGGCGCTGTGCCTCGGGCTCCAGGTCCTTGTACTCAGCACCATGGGCAGCGAGCAGGTCGTTGAGCTCGTCGATGAGTCGGCCGATGGCGGGGATGAACTCGATGAGTCCCTCTGGCACGAGCACCACACCGAAGTTGTTGCCTTGGGCAGCCCTGAAAGCCACGGCCTCGCAGATTTGCTCCACGATGTCGTTGAGGGTTTGGTCTTTGGCCTCCACCTCTTCAGAGACGATGCAGATGTTGGGCTGGCACTGCAGAGCGCACTCAAGCGCGATATGGCTTGCCGAGCGTCCCATGAGCTTGATGAAGTGCCAGTATTTGCGTGCCGAGTTGCAGTCGCGCTCAATGTTGCCAATCAGTTCGGCGTAGGTCTTGGTGGCGGTGTCGAAACCGAAGCTGGTCTCAATCTGGTCGTTCTTCAAGTCGCCGTCGATGGTCTTCGGGCAACCGATCACCTGCACGCCATAGTTCTTGGCGGCATAGTATTCGGCGAGCACGCAGGCGTTGGTGTTGGAGTCGTCGCCACCAATGATGACGATGGCCTGGATGTCGAGTTGGCGGATGATTTCGATACCCTTCTCAAACTGGTCTACCTCCTCGAGTTTTGTCCTTCCGCTACCAATCATGTCGAAACCACCGGTGTTACGGTAGTTGTCCACATAGTCGGCAGTAATCTCGATATAGTCGTGGTCGACGAGTCCACCAGGTCCCATGAGGAATCCGTAGAGTTTGTTTTCAGGATTCAGTTTCTTCACGGCGTCGAAGAGTCCGCAGATCACGTTGTGACCGCCAGGAGCCTGTCCGCCACTGAGAATGATTCCCACGTTCATTTTCTTGTCGTTGGCAGCCTCACCTGGCACGAACTCCACGAGGGGCATTCCATACGTGTTGGGGAAGAGTTTCTTGATTTCCTCCTGGTTGTCTACACTCTGGGTGGGCTCACCCTCTTTTACCTTAACAGCACCCTGAAGAGCTTTTGGCAATCTTGGCTGATAGTCAGCCCTGGCCTTCTGCAATGCGCTTCTTTCCATAATCTTGCTAATCTTATTTAAAAATGAGTAATCCTTATTAAATGGGATGGCAAAGATACGTTTTTTTTTCCAAACAGCCAATGATTTTCCTGATTAACTAAAAAAAATGCGAAATGTGCAACAGTGGCAATTGCCGCCGAGCAAATTTTTTCGCCTTATTTGACATCATATTCAACTATTTTTCATAACTTTGCTACTGGATAACGAAGAATCCCCCTGCATGCCTCGGTTATTCGGTTCATTCAGGAGGGTGCAATCTACTCTATTACCAAGGATTGAGCATCATGCCTTCGACTGGTTGCACCTTGATGCGAACTGCATCGCCCATCATCATTCAAGGTGCGTGTGCCGCTGTCATGAGAAGAAACAAAAAAAATCAACCCAAGACTATGCCCAACAGGAAAGATTTAAAGAAAAGCATCAACAGCATCTGCAGCGACGTGTTTGCCGAGTGTGTGGCCACCTCGCTTTATTGTGGCAATACCAATGAAGCCAATGTCGACTCCCTCCTCGCATCGATACT
This sequence comes from uncultured Prevotellaceae bacterium, assembly GCA_900320585.1. GTDB lineage: Bacteria > Bacteroidota > Bacteroidia > Bacteroidales > Bacteroidaceae > Prevotella. Next base: position 7,743 of record ONSV01000023.1, read on the forward strand.
CGACGTGAGGAACGATTTCATCAGCCGCATTTCGCACCCCGAGCCCGGCATGAGCAAGAAGGCCTACTACGACCGTCTGGCCCAGGACTTCACCGAGCACATCTCCGAGATTATCGACCACATTGGCAACCTGAGCGAATAGTTACCATGTGGAAGAGTTTTTGCAACTGGCTTTTGTACAAGCATTTGGGGTGGACGAAGAATGTTAGTGAAGTCCACCCCGACAAGTATATCATTTGTCTGGCTCCCCACACGAGCAACTGGGATTTCGCATTGGGTCAGCTCTATTCGGGCGCCGAAGGCTGGAGAATCAACTTCCTGATGAAGAAGGAATGGTTTTTCTGGCCTCTGGGTGTGTTGTTCCGCCGTCTTGGCGGCATTCCCGTATGGCGCTCCAAACATACCAGCATGACCGACAACCTGGCCCAGACCGCTCTCGAGAGCGACACGTTCAAGCTCACCATCACCCCCGAGGGCACCCGTTCGGCCAATCCCGACTGGAAGAAAGGTTTTTATTTCATCGCGTTGAAAGCCCACCTGCCGATATTGCTCTATGGAATTGACTACGAGCGCAAGCTCATCCAATGCACCCGCACCATCATCCCCACCGGCGACCTGGAAGCCGACATGCGCGCGATCAAGTTGTATTTCAAGGACTTCCGCGGCAAACATCCGGAGAAATTCACAATAGGTAATATTTAGCACATGATATTGAAGAAGATTGTATTGGTAATCAGTCTCTTTGCTGTCACGACGGTGATAGCCAACGCCCCCACCACATCCGACCGCACCAGTATGGAGCAGGCACTCAGGAGTTTTTTCGAGAACTATGGCAACGGTCTTTCAGGATTTCCCGTGACCTCCAAACTGAGCAGCGTGAGCGTGGACGAAGCGGAGCACGAAGTGAGGATTACCGCTACCGAACGATTTGGAGAACAAGAATTCACCCCTGAGGTGGTAAGGAACATCTACAGCCGCATACGCAGCATCCTGCCACCCAACTTCCGCGACTACAACATCAAGGTCTATACCCACAACATGCTGATCGACGACCTTGTGCCCAACCGCTTGCGCGAGCGCCCTGACCGGAGCCGCACCTGGGGCGGCATCGACTACAAGGGCAAGGCGTGGGTCACCAACGTGTCGCGCCCCAACGAGATTACCCGCGGCCTGGAAGGCCGTCACCTCACGGTTGCCGCCAGCCATGGCAAGTACTACGATGCCCAGAAAGGCAGATGGAAATGGCAGCGTCCCAATCTCTTCTGCACCACCGAGGACCTGTTTACCCAAACCATCGTCATCCCCTATCTCATGCCCATGCTCGAGAACGCGGGTGCCGTGGTGTGGTCGCCCCGTGAGCGCGACTGGCAGCGCAACGAGGTGATTGTAGACAACGACGCCAGCACCAATGGTTCCATCTATCGCGAGACCAACGGCTCGTCGGCTTGGCAAGACACGCAGGAGCGAGGCTATGCCATGCATCCCGGCCACTACCATCAGGGCGAGAATCCCTTTACCTCGGGCAGTGCCCGCATGACCACGTCTACCTCGTCGAAGCATGTGAGCCAGGCCATCTACCAGCCCTTGATTCCCGAATCAGGCCGCTACGCCGTGTATGTGAGCTACCAGACCCAGCCCAACTCCGTGGACGATGCCTGCTACACCGTGTGGCACAAAGGCCGCCGCACCGAGTTCCGCGTGAACCAGCGCATGGGTGGCAACACCTGGGTCTACCTGGGCACCTTCGAGTTTGCCAAGGGATGCAGCAGCCAGAACATGGTGGTGCTGAGCAACCACAGCAAGAGCCATGGCGTGGTGACCACCGATGCCGTTCGCTTTGGCGGTGGCATGGGCAACATCGAGCGCGGCGGCACCACCAGCGGTGTGCCCCGATGCCTGGAAGGCACCCGCTACTCTGCCCAGTGGATGGGCGCTCCCGACAGCGTATACAGTTACTGGGGGCTGCAGTACCGCACCACCGACGACTACAAAGACGACCTCAATGCCCGTTCACGTTTCAGCAACTGGCTGGCCGGAGGCTCCGTCTTCGTTCCCCGCCAGCGGGGCAAGAACGTGCCTATCGAGCTGATGCTCTCTGTGCATAGCGACGCCGGCTACGACAAGACCGGCGGCAATGAGTTTGTGGGCACCCTCTCTATCTGCACCACCGACTACTACGGCGGCAAGCTCAATGCCGGCATCTCGCGCATGGCCTCGCACGACCTGGCCGACGGCCTGCTCTACAACGCCTGGGCCGACATCCAAGCCCAATATGGCACATGGCGCCGCCGGGTGCTCTACGACCGCAACTACAACGAGACCCGCGAGCCCGCCGTGCCCTCGGCCATCCTCGAGGTGCTCTCGCACCAGAACTTCGGCGACATGCGCTACGGACTCGACCCCAACTTCAGGTTCACCCTGGCCCGCAGCATCTACAAGACCCTCTTGCGCTACGTGAACGAGATGCATGGCACGAAGTATGTGGTGCAACCCCTTCCCCCCCGCAACTTCAAGGCCGAGCTCACCTCGCACGGCAAGGCCCACCTGTCGTGGAACCCGGTGAAAGACCCTCAGGAGCCGAGCGCATCCCCCACAGAATACATCCTCTACACCGCCATCGGCGACCTCGACTTCGATAACGGCGTGGTGGTGAAAGGCTCGTCATGCACGGTGAACATCGAGCCCAACCGGCTGTACCATTTCCGTGTGGTGGCGGCCAACCATGGCGGCAGCAGTTTCCCCACCGAGGTATTGTCGGTGGAATACGTGCCACAGTCGAAGAAGACCGTGATGATTGTCAACGGCTTCCACCGTCTCTCCTCACCTGCCATCATCGACACCGGCAACCAGAAAGGATTCGACATCGAGACCGACGCCGGCGTCACCTATGGCAGCATGGCAGGCTGGAGCGGCCGTCAGACCGTATTCGACAACAGCCGCCGGGGCCGCGAGGGAGAAGGAGCCCTTGGCTATTGCGGCGAGGAACTGGTGGGGAAATTCATTGCCGGCAACAACTTCGACTATGTGCGTGAGCATGCCTCGGCCATCCATACCGCCCACAAGTACAACATCGTGAGTTGCTCGAGCGAGGCGCTCGAAGCAGGGAAAATGAAACTGGGCAACATCGACTGCATCGACCTCGTGCTCGGGCTGGAGAAAGACGACGGCCACTCGCTGCTGCTCTACAAGGCCCTCTCGGCAGAGCTGCAGAAACGGCTCCGCTCCTACGTGCGCGACCATGGCAGCCTGCTGGTGAGTGGCTCGTTCGTGGGCAGCGACATGCGCACCGAAGCCGAGCAGCGTTTCCTCTCCGACGTGCTGAAACTGCGCTACTCTGGCACCCAACAAGGCAACAAGGACGGCAGGGTACAAGGACTGGGCATGACGTTCGACACCTGGCGCACACTCAACGAGGCCCACTATGCCGCCACCTCGCCCGATGTCATCTCGCCCGTCTCCACCTCATCGTGCGTGATGAAATACGCCGATGGGCAAAGCGCTGCCGTGGCCTACAGCGGGCGCGACTACCGTTGTCTCACGGTAGGCTTTCCACTCGAATGCATCACCGACCTCCGCGCGCGCGACGCCATCATGCGTGGCATTCTCAACTATCTCGTCAAATGACAACATTCAACACACATATCATGCATAAAATACAAGCCAACCATTCAGGCACCCGCAGCATCGCTGTAGAGGAGAGCCACCTTTCGACCATCGCCCGGTATCATCTGCTCGACCATCTGGTTGACAGCAATGGCATCGTAGACGAGAACGTGCTCGACAAACTGAAGTTCAATGTTCGCTCACTGCTCTCAGGCGATGCCGGCAGCGACAAGTCGCTGCTCGACCTCTGCCTCGACGTGATCTACAACAGCGACATGAAAGCCTTCGGACTCGGCAACCTGATCAAGCTCTATCGCCAGTGGGAAGCGTCGCAACCTGAAACGCCCGAGCCTGCTGTAGAAGAGCCATAAATGCAAACCGTAGAAGAAGCGCAATGACCGAGCACCGCCTGAGCGACTGGCTGCCCACCACGAAGAAAGAAGTGGAACTGCGGGGATGGGACGACCTCGACGTCGTCCTCTTCTCGGGCGACGCCTATGTCGACCACCCCTCCTTCGGCGCCGCCGTGATAGGCCGTGTGATAGAGCAAGCGGGGTGGCGCGTGGCCATCGTGCCCCAGCCCGACTGGCATGGTGATTTCCGCGACTTCCGCAAGCTGGGCCGTCCACGCCTCTTCTTCGGCATCGCCCCCGGCTGCATGGACTCGATGGTGAACAAGTATACCGCCAACCGCCGTCTGCGTTCCGAGGATGCCTACAGTCCCGATGGCAGGCACGACTGCCGCCCCGAATACCCCACCATCGTCTATACGAAGATACTGAAGCAGCTTTATCCCGACGTGCCCGTCGTCCTTGGCGGCATCGAGGCATCAATGCGCCGCCTCACCCACTACGACTACTGGCAAGACAGCCTTCGCCGCTGCATCCTCTACGACTCCGGGGCCGACATGATTGTCTATGGCATGGGCGAGAAAGTCATTGTACAGCTCTGTCAGCTTTACTCCGAGGGAGCCCCCCGAAGCGCTTTCCTCTCCCTGCCCCAGACCGTGCACGTGGTGCGCCGCGACGAGATTCCCGGTGGTATTCAGGCCGACGACATCCTGCTCCACAGCCATGAGGAATGCCTGCGCGACAAGCGCTGCGAGGCCGAGAACTACCGCCATATCGAGGAAGAGTCGAACAAGGTGCATGCCTGCAGGCTGCTCCAGGCCACTGGCAACCTCCTTACCATGGTCAATCCCCCCTATCCACCGATGACCACCGAGGAGATTGACGCCAGTTTCGACCTGCCCTACACCCGTCTGCCACATCCCAAATACAAGAACAAGCGCATACCCGCCTACGAGATGATCAAGCACTCGGTGAACATCCACCGTGGCTGTTTCGGAGGCTGCGCCTTCTGCACCATCAGCGCCCATCAAGGCAAGTTCATTGCCAGCAGGAGCAAGGCCAGCATCCTGAAGGAAGTGCGGCAGGTGATGCAGTTGCCCGACTTCAAGGGATACCTGAGCGACCTTGGTGGCCCTTCGGCCAACATGTATGGCATGCACGGCAAGAACCTGAAGGCCTGCGCCAAATGCAAGCGCCCATCGTGCATCCATCCCCAAATTTGCCCTAACCTCGACACCGACCCCACCGCGCTGCTCGACATCTACCACGCCGTAGACCAGCTGCCCGGCATGAAGAAGAGCTTTATTGGCAGCGGCGTGCGCTACGACCTGTTGTTGCACAAAACCGGCAATGAAGCCACCGATGCCGCCGTACGCGAATACACCCGCGAGCTCATCTGCCGCCATGTGAGCGGCAGGCTGAAGGTAGCCCCCGAGCACACCAGCGACGAGGTGCTCCACCTCATGCGGAAGCCTCCGTTTGCGCAGTTCGAGCAATTCAAGCGCCTGTTCGACGACATCAACCGCAAGGAAGGCCTGCGCCAGCAGATTATCCCCTATTTCATCAGCAGCCACCCAGGCTGCAGGGAAGAAGACATGGTGAATCTGGCCATCGCCACTAAGCGACTTGATTTCCAACTCGAGCAGATACAAGACTTCACCCCCACCCCGATGACCATCAGCACCGAGATGTGGTATACGGGCTACGACCCCTACACCATGCAGCCAGTGTTCAGCGCGAAGACACCCCGCGAGAAGCTGGCCCAGCGCATGTTTTTCTTCTGGTATAAGCCCGAGGAGCGCCAAGGTATCGAGCGCGAGCTGCGCCTTTTGGGCATGGAGCACCTGATTCCCGCCTTGTTGGGGACTGTCAGAGCCAAGTATTCAGGGAAAAACGGGGAAAAGGGAGAAAGAAGCTATTCCGGCAACCCAAGAGAAGGCCGCCATCCAAAAACCGCCCCTTATGCGAAGCATCAAGATTATAGAAAAGCTGACCGTCGGGAAGCACGACCTCGCGACGTGCGAAGACGGCATCGTGGCGACCAGTAGCCATGTGGCGGTGATCGACGGCAGCACGAGCAAGGCCGCCGTACAGCTGTCGCCCACGATGCGCAACGGCCGTTTGGCCATGATGCTGGTGAGCGAGGTGGTGGAGCGCCTCTCGCCCACCGCCACCTGCAAGGAGTTTTGCGACCTTGTGACCCATCACATCCACACTTGCTACAAGGACCATCACCTTTCTCGCGAACGTCTGATAGCCCATCCCGAGGAACGGCTCACGGCCAGCGTGGCAGTATATAGCCTATATCACGAAGAGGTATGGATGGTGGGCGACTGCCAGTGTCTCGCAGGAGGAGAGATTTACGACAACCCCAAACCCGAGGAGGGACGGATAGCCCGCAAGCGCTCGGTCATCATCCGGCAAATGCTCGATGAGGGCAAGGCCGATGTGGACACGCTACGGTGCCATGACCTTGGGCGTGATGTCATCGTGGGCGAGATTGTGCAGACCTGCCATTCGCAGAACGTGCAGTTCGCTGTAGCCGACGGCTTCCCCATAGCCATGCAGCACGTGCGACACATCGACGTTTCGGGCGCTGCCGAGGTGGTGCTTGCCACCGACGGCTATCCCTTCCTGCATCCCACATTGGAAGCCAGCGAGGCGGCCCTTGCCGCACAGTTGCGCGACGACCCTCTTTGCATCCATCATTATCTTGCCACAAAGGGCATGATGCAAGGAAACGTGTCGTTCGACGACCGCGCCTATGTGCGGTTCAGCATAGAGAAATCGTAAGGAGTTTCAGAAGTTCAGGAGTTTCAGAAGTTCAGGAGTTCAGACATTACCTATGCCAAGAGGCATTTTACCTTTTGACAACAAGCATATTACTTTAGCCAAAAGGCATACACAACATCATTCGATGACGATGGTCCTGAACCAATCCGACAATACCCCAGCATACTGGTTCTGGGAATCGGAAATGAGCACCAGCACCTGTCGGCCATCCTGCAGTTTTGGTCCCAGGCACATACCCTCATAGTTGGCAAGCGAGAAACAGAGCAGTCCGATAGCCGAGTCCCATTCCGCCACCAATTGTTTCTCCAAAGGTTTCCTCCCCTGCAGCGATGCCGATGCGGGCAAGATATCACCGGCAGTAGGAGTGACGCGGTAGATGCGGCACTGCACCGTGGACCCGATTTTGGACGGAGCCACAAAGAACTCCCGCTCAAGCACCAGCAACTGGCCATTGTCGAGCGCCGACAGAGCGCTCACCCCCATGGCATACTGCGATGAGGCCAGTTCAGCCTCTGGCGCATCCATCTCGTAGAAGTATTGTCCCTTCAATGTCAGGCTGTCATCGAAAGTGATGAGCCGCAACTTGTTCTTCGCTCCGTTCTCTGGGGTAGCTTGTTCGCCATCGCCCCTGAGCGTGCTCTCGCTCACTGTCCAGAAACGGTGCGTCTGCGCGTTATAGGTAAGCGCCTCCAGGCCATACTTTCTCGAGGCACCCTGAGCCACCACCTTGGGCATGGGCAAGGATTTGCCCGTGGGTATTCCATCCAGAGACAGTTCCCTCACCTGGTTGTCGGTCTCGCCACTGACAAAGACCGAGTTTCTGGGTTGGCACCATGCCACCCCCTCGTTGTCATGCCCACGGTCGTCGTTGCCACGGAATCCCCTGTTGGCCACGCTAGCAATGCGCCCGAGCGAGTCGAGCTGGATGCTGAACACAAAGAATCCGTCGTGTTCGGAGATGTCCGACACCACCGCATAGCGGTCATCACCCAACCATGTGATTCCACTGTATCCACCAGCGGGAATGGCATCGGGAAAGGAAACCTGCTCATGCAGAACGGCTTCCTGTGCGGACAGGAACGAAGGCAGGGCGAGCAAAAAGGCAAGCAAGTTTTTTCTGTTCATACGCAAAAGAGGATGGGAACTGTGAGACAATATCCAGGTCAGATGTCGAGCACCATGATGTAGTCGTTCATGAAGAAGCCATTGCCGATGTCGAAATCCCCCTGGCGGTCCTTCCGCATACCCATACGATAATAGAAATCCAAGGCTTTGTTGTTGCGGTTCACGTTGAGTTCCATCTTGCAGGGCAACTCTCCATGAGTGCGTATATAGTCGGTGGCATGCCTGAAGAGGAAGTTCCCGCAATGGCTGCCCTGATACTCAGGCAGTACATAGAGTTTCTGCAGATGCCACAGATGCCGTCCCTGGGGCTCTACCGACACATAACCCACAGCCTTGCCATCGAGATAGGCTATCAGATAGGTGTGGTGGTCGATGGTCATCTGCCTCAGAAGGCTGGCCTCGGAATACATCCATTCCATCATATAGGCGATTTGCTCATCGCTGATGATGGAGCGATAGGTGGCAGGAAACGTCTTCCATGCTATCTCGCGTATCACGCCGATGTCGTCGGGAGTGGCCTCGGCTATCACAAAAGGGGTATCATTCATTTTCATCTTCTTTACTTCTCGGCACGGGTGCCTGCGATGTATACGGCCCATGGTCTGCCATGACGTTCATGGAGCACATCGTAAGTACATATTCATCGTTGAGGACGTAGTGCACCTCTACCATGAGGCCTGATTTCAGGTTTTCCACCACCAGCGTTCCTTCATGACTTGGAGAGAACCGCCTCACACGCATTTCCTGGAACGTGAGGTGCTGGTCGGAGAACAGTTTATAGACCGCCTCCTTCGCGCTCCACATCACCAGCATTGCCTCTACCGACGACGTCATCTCGTCGTCGCGCAGGAACAGATGTGCCACACGGGCCACCCTATCTGAACGCTGCTCGATGTCGACACCCACCTCGCTGCTGTCGGCCATCATCACCACGGCATACCCATTGGTGTGGCTGAAACTCACATTCCGGCCATCGCTGAGCAACGGCCGGCCATTGTTGTCGTAGACCACCTCAGGGAGACATCCATCCGACAGATTGATGAGCAAAGCCCTGATGGCCAGGTATTCCTGCCGGCGCCGCAGACTTTTGAACCGCACCGACACATCGTTGAAAGCATGTGAAAGTTGGGGATAAGCGTCAACCAGGCTGTGGGGCTGCTCCGTGATGTTCCATACGGCCAGCCGACAATCGTCCGACGTTTGCGTGATGGATAGCAGGGGCATTACTTGTGCGCGTTTTTCTCCCCCTCTTCGGGATTGTGGATAATGACCTTGATTTTCGAGATGCGCCGTTCCTCGACAGCAAGAATCTCGAATGAGAATTGCTTGTACGACAGTTTCTCACCCACTTTCAGGAAGTCGCCCTTGAGTTCGAGCATCAGTCCGGCCAACGAGTCGGCATCGCCCTCCACCTCCTCCAACTCGTCGTCGATGTCGAGGATTTTGCAGAAATCGGAAAGCGAGGTCTTTCCCTCAAAGATATACGTATTATGGTTGACTCGGGTGTAGTTTTTCTCCTCCTCGTCGTACTCATCGTGAATCTCGCCCACGATTTCCTCAAGGACATCCTCCAGGGTGACGAGGCCACTTGTTCCGCCAAACTCGTCGACCACGATGGCGATATGAATCTTGTTTTCCTGGAACTCACGCAGCAAGTCGTCGATTTTCTTGGTCTCGGGCACGAAATAAGGCGGACGGATGAGCGTCTGCCACCTGAACGAGGCCGTCTTGCCAATATGCGGGAGCAAGTCCTTGATATAGAGCACCCCCCTGATGTTGTCGACATTCCCCTGATACACCGGAATGCGGCTGTAGTTGTTCTCAACCACGCAGTTGAGCACCGTATTGAAATCGTCCTTGATATTCAGGTCGACAATATCCTGCCTTGGGGTCATGATCTCCTTTGCCGTCTCATCGCCAAAGCGGATGATGCCCTGGAGCATGCTCTGCTCGTTCTTGATTTCCTCCTTGTCGGTGAGTTCGAGCGCTTGTTCCAGGTCGTCGACACTGAGCACATGGTTTTCCTTCTGCACGATTTTCCCCGCGAAGGTGCCACTGCTCATCAGGATGGTCTCCAAAGGCCAGAAAAGGTGGCGGAACATCATCAGGCCGCCCACGGCGAAGCGGCAATACTTCAGCGAGTTCTGGCGCCCGTAAACCTTCGGCATGATCTCGCCAAAGAGGAGCAAGAGGAATGTGAGGATGACGGTGATGCAAAGGAACTTGAGCCATGCTGCGTTGCCAAAGTCCACGACACGTTCGAAGACAAAATTGCACAGCATGATGATGGTGACGTTGACCAGGTTGTTGGTGATGAGGATGGTGGCGAGCGTGCGCTCACTGTCCTGCCTGAGAATCTCAATACGCTGGTCGGCACGGTTGTGCTCTGGGTCGAGGGCATTGAGGTCGGATGGAGAGAGATTGAAGAAGGCTATCTCCGAGGCGCTTGCATATCCCGATAGAAACAAAAGTGCCACGGCCAGGGCGGCAGCGACACACACACCGACAGAAGGAGAGATGAAATGCACCCCTCCCAGCGTCTGACATAAATAATCAATGGTTTCCAAAGCTTGTCTCTATTACATCAGAAGGGCATTGTGGGATCCTCCACCCCTTCCTTGTTGTTGGCCTCGGGCTTGTAGCCAGTTGCCGGTTTTGGCGTGAGCAGCTCGAGGTTGTCGCCATAGATTTCTGTGACAAACCTTCTTACTCCTTTCTGGTCGTCGTAGCTGCGATACCTCACTTTTCCCTCAATATAAACTTTGTCGCCTTTGTGGATATACCTCTCGGCTATCTTGGCCAGACCTCTCCACAACACCACGTTGTGCCAGTCGGTACGGTCGGGCACCACCGTGCCATTGGGCAGGGTATAGCCTTTCTCGGTAGTAGCCAGCGGGAATGTGGCCACGGCCTGGTCGGCCTCATAGTATTTCACCTCGGGTTCTTTCCCGACGTTTCCGATAAGCATTACTTTGTTCATATTCTCCTCCTATTCTAAAGTATTATTTCCACAAACCAAGATACTTGAATTTGAAGTTCTTTCCCTTTGCCGAAGGGAACTGGCTTCTGCTGTCGACCCTCTCCTTGAGGTGCTCCACAATGCGGTTGTAGCAATCGATGCCCGAAAGAGCCTTGCAGCGGGCCACGAAATGTGTGTCGCGGTATTCATGCTTCCCTGTGGCTGGAATCATGACCACCCGCTTGAAGTCGAGCGCGCCCTCATACCATCCTTCTTTCTCCTCATTGAGTTTTGTGATGACAGGTGCCACGGTCTCCCTACGTTCCGTAGTAGGTGCCGTGCCGTTGCGGAGCGCTTTTTTCTGCTTGAAGTCGAGCATCGTGGCCGCCTCGGTCTTGATGATGATGAAATAGACCCGCGGTCTCACCTTATATCTTTTAGGATAATAGACATCGCTTGCCACATACTCGCGCACGTCGGCCTCAATAGCCGGATTCATTCCTATTTCGGGAATGGAACACAAAAAATCGATAGCTTGATCGGCATTGTAAACCAATGTCTCTCTATCGAAATATCTTAAGTATAAATTCATTGATTTGGTTTTTCTTATCCTAAAAAAAAGGAGCGGTAAACGAGACTCGAACTCGCGACCCCGACCTTGGCAAGGTCGTGCTCTACCAACTGAGCTATTACCGCAACAACAATCATTATTATGGTGAAGAGGAGGAGACTCGAACTCCCACGTCACAATTGACACTACCCCCTCAAAGTAGCGCGTCTACCAATTCCGCCACCTCTCCATCATGTGAATGTCTTGAATAAATAGTGCCCAGAACAGGACTCGAACCTGCACGTATCTCTACACACGCACCTGAAACGTGCGCGTCTACCAATTCCGCCACCTGGGCTTGTGAGACAATGTCTCTTGGTCATTTATTCAAGACATATGAGCGGTAAACGAGACTCGAACTCGCGACCCCGACCTTGGCAAGGTCGTGCTCTACCAACTGAGCTATTACCGCGTATCCTTGAAAAGCAAGGAGCATTTCTCTAAATGCGGTTGCAAAGGTAATGCTTTTTTCTGAACCTACAAACTTTTGGATGTTTTTTTTTCAAAAAAAATGTCTTGTCGCATTTTTATCCCTAATCCATCCGTTGTCTGTAGTCTTCGTATTCGAACTGCCGCAGCATCTGGAGTTCGCCATTCGTCCGGAGCAGGGCGATATCGGGATGCGTGATGCCGTTGAACATATTGGTCTTCACGGTGGTGTAATGAAGCATGTCCTCGAAGATGACCTCATCGCCTATCTGTAGCGGGTGGTCGAACTCCCATGCCCCCATGAAGTCGCCTGCCAGACAGCTGTTTCCTCCCAGCCGATAGACAAATTTCCCTTCCGGATTGTCGGCCGCCCCAAGGGGAAGGCTCTCGGCCCCTCTCACGCTGGGCTGGTAGGGCATTTCCAGGCAATCGGGCATATGGCAGGTGAAACTCACGTTGAGGATGGCCGTCTTGATGCCCTGGTCGTCGACGATATCGACCACATTTGAGCGCAGGTATCCCGTCTGCCAGGCGAAAGCGCTTCCGGGTTCGAGAATGACCTTCAGCCATGGGTAACGTTGATGGAACTCGTTGAGCATGCGTATGAGCCGCGGCACATCATAGTCGTCGCGAGTCATCAGGTGCCCGCCTCCAAAATTGATCCACTTGAGCTGGCGGAACCAAGGGGCGAAGTGATGCTCGATATGCGCCAATGTGCGCTCAAACACATCCGACCCACTCTCGCAATGGCAGTGGCAATGGAATCCGTCGATACCCTCGGGCAGCGATGCAGGCAGCTTGTCGTCGGTCACGCCAAACCTTGTTCCGGGTGCGCAAGGATTATACAGGTCGGTACCCACCTCACTGTATTGCGGGTTCACCCTCAGTCCGAAACTGATATCCGGCGCCACTTGCCTCGCTCTCTGTGCATAGCGCCCGAACTGCGAGAGCGAGTTGAAGGTGATATGGCTTGAGCAACGCGCTATCTCGTCGATCTCATAATCTGTGTAGGCTGGCGAGAACGTATGCGCCCTGGACCCGAACTCCTCGAAAGCGAGGCGGGCCTCATAAAGCGAGCTGGCCGTTGTGGCCCGGATATACTCGCGAAAGATGGGGAAGGTCTTCCACAGGGCATAGGCTTTGAAGGCCAGGATAATCTCCACGTCTGCCTGTCGGGCCACGTCGGATATGAGTCGAAGGTTGTTTCTGAGCAGCGTCTCCTCCAGGATATAAACCGGTTTTTGCATGATAAAAATGGGAGTTGCGCACGGTCGTTATGACCGATGTTGCTGGTTGTTGACGAGCTGGATATGGTTAAGAAGTTTCCGTTCCTCAATAAAGTCCCCCAGCCCGAGTTCGTCGAGATACTCGTTGGATATGAAGTGGCTATCATACAAGCTGTTGACGGTATCGAGTAGCGGAGCGTACTGGACTTTCAGTTTCCGCACCTCGTCGTCGGTAAACACCCTCGACGGGTCGGAAAGTTCCTGCAGGCGCTTGTGAAACTGCTTTGCACCCATACTGCATTTCTTAGCCTTCTCCTTCAACTTGCGGTTGTATTGCAGAAAGCATGCGCCGACAAATATCGCCACCAAAAGAATAAGAAGAATGACTTTCATATATGTTATCTATTAGTATACACACTTCTCCAATCAATTCATGCCATCACCCTCTTCGGGCTCATCACTCTCAGGCACATTATTTTTGCAAAGATAAGAAAAAAAAGCGATAAACATGTAGTATTGCATATAAAAAAACACAAAAACTGCTTACAATGTAACGGTTTGAGGAATTTTACGAACCCGAGGGTACTTTTTTTCAAATGAAACATGAGTATGTGGCTGGATTGGCATTTGTAGCAAATATTAAGCATTTTGTATCATTTGACATTATGGGGGATGAGGTATCGATTTTTTTCACTAATTTAGCATCAGAAACCATAAATATATGCAAACAAAAAACATGAAAAGAGCAACAATCACCGCCGCCTTGTTGGCGGCAACCATGGGCATTTGGGCACAGAAGCCCATGACAGCCCCCTCTGGTGGCAAGGCCATCAGCGATGAACTTATCGGCATCTTCTTCGAGGACATCAGCAGTGCCGCCGATGGTGGTCTGTATGCCGAGTTGGTCCAGAACGGCTCATTCGAGTACAACCCCACCGAGCGTGACGGTTGGGGAGCCGGCACATCGTGGCGCATGATTCGCCCCGGCCACTCGCTTGGCCATCTGGAGCCCCGCACCGACCGTTCCATCCATGCCAACAACCCCACCTACATGCGTATATATATTGAGCGCGTGGGTCACTATTACGACTATACCGGCTGGACTGGCTATGGCATTCAGAACGACGGTTTCAACGGCATCTCGCTGAAGGCGGGTGCGAAGTATCACTTCTCGGCATTCCTGCGCAATATCGAGGGCGCTGCCAAGCAAGTGAGGGTAGCCCTTGTTGAGCCACAAGGCTTTGGCAAAGACCCCAAGCTCATTGCCGACGCCACTATCGACGTGAATTCCGGTGACTGGAAGAAATACGAGGCCGAGCTTACTGCCGGGAGCGACGTGAAGAATGGCGCCCTCCAGATACTCTCGCTCACCACAGGCACGATGGACGTCGACATGGTATCGCTGATGCCCGACGACACCTACAAAGGCCATGGCTTGCGCAAGGACCTGGCCGAGGCCCTTGCCGCCCTCCATCCCAAGTTCATGCGCTTCCCCGGTGGATGTGTGGTGCATGGTGGTGGCGACGGAGCATGGAACACCTACCGTTGGAAGACCACTGTGGGACCGAAGGAGCAGCGCCGCGGCCTGAAGAACACCTGGGGATATCACCAGTCGATGGGCCTGGGCTACTTTGAGTATTTCCAGTTCTGCGAGGACCTGGGCATGGAGCCCCTCCCCATCCTCCCCTGCGGAGTGAGTTGCCAAGGCACCAATGGTGGCTGGTTTATGAAAGACCAGGCCCAGGACTGCGTGCCGATGGACCAGATGGACGAATGGGTATCCGAGGCGCTCGACCTGATAGAATGGGCCAATGGCGACGTGACCACCAAATGGGGCCGTGTGCGTGCCGAGGCCGGGCATCCTGAGCCATTCAACCTGAAATACCTGGGTCTGGGCAATGAGGAGCGTATCTCGCCAGAGTTCATCGAGCGCTTCAAATATATTTATGAACGCGTGCGCAAGGCCCATCCCGAGATTGTCATCGTGGGTACAGCAGGACCTGGCTCTCACCCTGGCAACAGAGACTTCGATGCCGGTTGGAAGTTGGCCGAGGAGATCGACCTTCCCATTCTCGACGAGCACTACTATGAGCCCCGCGACTATTTCCTCAACAGCCGCCAGTACGACAACTATCCCCGCGACCGCAAGACCAAGGTCTATCTGGGCGAATATGCCGCCAAGGACAAGAAGCTCATCGACGCCCTGGCCGAAGCCCTCTACCTGCTCCATGTGGAGCGCAATGGCGACGTGGTATGCATGACCTCCTATGCCCCACTCTTTGCCTACAAGAGCAATACCAACTGGAACCCCGACCTCATCTATTTCGACAATGAGCGTCCTTATCTCACCTGCAGCTATTACGTGCAGCAGATGTTCGGTCTCTCATCGGGCAACTATTACTATGGCGACTGCGTGCAGATCGACGGTGCCAGCAATCTGCAGGGACAGTCGGTGGTGCTCAACACCAAGACGCGCAAGCTCTTCGTGAAGCTGTGCAATGCCGGTGCCGATGCGAAGAAAGCCACCATCAACCTTTCCCGTTTCAAAGGCATGAAGGCCGTGGCCACCAAGACCGTCATCAGTGGCAACCCACAGGATGAGAACAACTATGATGCCCAGCCCATCCAGCCCCAGAAGGAGCAGTTCAAGCCCAAGAAGAAGATGCAGCTCGACCTGGCTCCCTATACGTTCGTGATGCTGGAAATCTCGCTGTAAGCGACTACGAAATAAGCACTGCCCCAGGAAATTGACCTTTTCTGGGGCAGAGTTTTTTATCTTTTGTGGCAAGCGGATGCCTTTAGAGAATCTATAGTGACTATAGGCTCTTTAGTGACTATAGTTTCTATAGGCTCTATAGCATCTATAGGCCTAATCGTTTTTTTAGGGCTTTTATCTCCTCTTGCTGCTGGTTGTAGGCTTTTAGAGCTCGCTGCTTCAGGTCTTCGTAAGCGGATTTCCATTGGGCAGTTTCAGCATTGGCTGCCGACAATTGCTGCTCCAAAAGGGGGAGCTTGCGTTCCAACTCGGTTGTCCGCAAAGCAAAAGTACTCACGGAAATGCTCAAATATTTTTGGCATTTCACTCGCTTAATCGTACTTTTGCAACATCATCAAAGAAAAAAACATGAAGAAAGACATACTTGCCATTGTTTTGCGACGGCATTTCGCCGTGACCATGTCGATACTGACACTTTGCTTGCTGCCACTCTCCTTGAAAGCAGAGGAGCGCCCGCCTGCACCTGTGGGACCGCTGCCCACGGCAAGCCAGGTGGCGTGGCAACAAATGGAGACCTATGCCTTCATCCACTTCGGACCAAACACCTTTGAAGACAAGGAGTGGGGCTATGGCGACGCCTCACCCATGGTGTTCTCCCCTACCCGCCTCGATGCCCGTCAATGGGTGCAGACCTGCAAGGAGGCAGGTCTGCGCGGCATCATCATCACCGCCAAGCACCACGACGGGTTCTGCCTCTGGCCAACACAGTATACCGACTATAGCGTGCGCAACAGTAAGTTTCGTGAAGGCAAGGGTGACGTGATAGCCGAACTGGCCGAAGCCTGCCGTGCCGAGGGTCTGAAGATGGGACTCTATCTCTCGCCCTGGGACCGCCACCAAGCTTTCTATGGCACCCCTTTCTACATGGAGTATTACCTGCGGCAAATGGAAGAGTTGCTCACCCGTTATGGCGACATTTTCGAGGTGTGGCTCGACGGAGCCAATGGCGGTGACGGATGGTATGGAGGAGCCTGTGAGAAACGCACCATCGACCGCCGCACCTATTACGACTTTGCCCGAATCCACGAGACCATCTACCGGCTACAGCCCAACGCCATCATCTTCTCCGATGCCGGACCAGGATGCCGATGGGTGGGCAACGAGAAAGGTTTCGCCAATGCCACCAACTGGTCGTTTCTGCGTATCGGCGAGGTTTATCCGGGCTACGACAAGGCCGAGGAACTGCAGAGTGGCCATGCCGACGGCGACACATGGGTGGCCGCCGAGTGCGACGTGTCGATCAGGCCCGGTTGGTTCTACCATGAGAAAGAAGACAGCGAAGTGAAGACGGTGGAGCACTTGGTAGACCTCTACTACCGCAGCGTAGGACATAATGCCACCCTGCTACTGAACCTTCCCGTGAACCGCGACGGACTGATCCACCCCATCGACTCGGCCCGTCTGCAGGGATTCCACGCTCGAATACAGAAAGAATTGTCGACAAACCTTCTGGCTCACGCGAAGGTGAAAGCAGAATGGACGAGAGGGAAAGCCTTTGGCGCACAAATGGTGACCGACGGATGCTACGACACCTACTGGGCCACTCCCGATGACATGTGCTCTGGCATGCTGGAGTTCGACCTGAGGCGCCCCACCGCCCTCAACCGGATAATGCTTCAGGAGTATATACCTTTAGGGCAGCGGGTGGAACAGTTCGTGGTAGAGTATCACGACGGGAAGAAATGGCAAGTGGTGGACTGCGGAGAGGAGACCACCACCATTGGCTACAAAAGGCTGCTCCGCTTCGACAACATCACCACGCGGCGCCTGCGCGTGAGAATAGAGAAAGCTCGCGGACCACTTTGCATCAGCGAGATAGGAGCCTACTGTGCACGATAAGCATATGATGGAGTTTTGTCATCGTTCCAGCTCATCGACCTGCAAAAGCGGATATTTCTGCTGCAGGGCCAAGGCCTTTTGCCTCGTGCTCTCCAGAAAAGCGCGATAGGCATCGGAGTCGGGATTGAAAGGCCGATGCCCCAACGCCTCCCTGATGGGACGCCACTCCTCGATGAACTGCTTGGCCTCTGCACTGAGATAACACTCGGCAAACCGCTGCCAGATATATTCCACGGCCTGGTCGGAAGGATGGAGCATATCGGGCTGGTAGAACCTATAGTCGCGCAACTCGTCGTTGACAATCTCATAGGCAGGGAAATAATCCACCATTTCCGGCATCTCACGCTGCAGCTTGTCGGCTGCGAGCAACAAAACCGCCTTGGAGAGCGCGCTCCCATGAAAGCCATATTTGGCATAGCGGATGGGACTCACCGTGACGACCACCCTCAGCCCCGGACAACGGTCGGCGAGAAGCAAGACGGCACGGCGCAACTCGTCCACACACTGGTCGATAGAAAGGAGGCGCTCATCGAACAGCCGCTGCGGTCGTTTCTGACAATTGTCGACCACCTCACCCGTCGCCTTCGACACATATACATGATTGGTTCCGAGAGTGAAGAATGCCACCCGGCAAGTGTTGGCCTCGTCGGCCAACCAGCGTTCCACTGTATGGCAGATGCTGGCGGGATTATACATCACCCCATAGGGATTGACCGAGGCGAGGAATTTCTCTCGTTGGAAATACTTGCCTATGCGGTCGGCAAAACACGACCCCACGAACAGCATCCGCTCAAAAGGCTGAATGGAAAAAGAGGGATGGAGTATCTCGACGGATGTTTGAAAAAGCATAAACCTGACAATTAATCGATGATGATGCAAAGTTAGTGCATGACGAGTGAAAAGCAAAATATATTGCGGCCTAAAGCGCCATAATATATAATGTGTGCGCACACAATTCGTTTAACTTTTATTAACTTTCCGTTTAAAAAAAGTGGCGAAAAGTTTTTGTGAATAGAAATAAAGGCCTAATTTTGCACTCGATTTTGGATAACAACTGTGACAAATTGATGATTTTTTCTAAGCCACAGTTTTAATGTTTAATAAAAAAGAAAGGTAAAAAGATGAAAAAGATTTTTATGACTTTGGTAGCAGCCGCTATGACTATTAGCATGAATGCTCAAGTATATGTTGGTGGCGGTGTTGGTGTGTCGAGCGAGAGTGGCGATGGCATCGAGGACGTGACCACATACAAGTTTGTGCCTGAGATTGGCTACAACTTCAACGAAGACTGGGCAGCCGGTATGGCTTTCGGTTGGGAAGGCATGAATGAGGGTGGTCCAAAGAGCTTCAGCATTGCCCCCTACGTGCGTTATACCATTTTCACTGGCAAGGTGGTGAATGCTTTCCTCGATGGTAGCGTTGGATTCACTCACAAATACAATGCCGGTTTCGACGACGACCTTCTCAGCATCGGTCTGAAGCCAGGTATCGCCGTGAAGCTGAACAACAAGCTGAGTTTTGTCTCGCACATTGGTTTCATCGGCTACCAGCAGCTGAAGAACAACCAGAGCAAGAACAAGGAGTTGGCCGACAGGTCGACTCCTTTTTTTATTCAACAAGAATGCGGAATATATTGCAAAATGTCGTTGAATAGAAAAATAATGTGTATTTTTGCAAGCTGAAAGGAGGAAAGAACTTTCAGAACCACAATTAAACGAAATGGAATACTCATCCTATCTACATCCAGAACTTGAGACGATGCCCGAAGAGGCACTTCGACAGTTGCAGTTGGAACGCCTTCAGAAGACTGTAAGGCACTGCATGAACTCCCCATTCTATCAAGAGAAATTTGCCGAGCTTGGCATTACGCCCGATGACATCAAGACGATTGACGACGTGAGGAAGTTGCCTTTCACCACGAAAGACGACCTGCGCGAGCACTACCCCTTTGGCTTGGCTTGTGTCCCCCTGCGCCAGTGCACCCGCCTTCACTCGTCGAGCGGCACTACCGGCAATCCTACCGTAGTGCTTCATACCGAGCGCGACCTGGAGGAATGGGCGCAAGCCGTGGCCCGCTGTCTGTGGATGGTTGGCTCACGTCCTGAGGACGTGTTCCAGAACTCCGCCGGCTATGGCATGTTCACCGCAGGTCTTGGATTCCAATACGGAGCTGAGAAGCTGGGCATGCTCACCGTTCCCGCCGCAGCCGGCAACACTACCCGCCAGATCAAGTTTATCAGAGATTTCGGCACCACGGTGCTCCATGCCATACCAAGCTATGCCTCGCGTATCTATGAGGTGATGCGTGAGGAGGGTGTAGACCCTCGTCGCGACACGCAGTTGCGCGTGCTCTGTATCGGAGCCGAGCCACACAGCGAGGAGCAGCGCAAGCGCATAGAAGAGAACCTGGGCGTGAAAGCCTACAACTCGTATGGCATCTCGGAGATGATGGGACCCGGCGTGGCCTTCGAGTGTCCAGAGCAAAACGGACTGCACATCTGGGAAGACTACTTCATTGTGGAGGTGCTCGACCCCAACACATTGGA